>NZ_JADPKQ010000200.1:0-101196 GCF_023074015.1 Bradyrhizobium sp. 142 | reverse complement strand
GCTTCAAGTCAACGCCAATCCGTTCGACCTTGCAGTTTTCGCCACACCAAGCGATTCTGGCTGCCTCACAAGGCCGCCGAATTTTGCGCCGGAAAGTAGTTAGGCCGCTTCCGCGGTAATGGCGCCGATCCAGCCGCGGGACAGCGTCACGTCTGCTTGCGACAGTTGGTGCCCCGCCGGCAGGACCTTGTGGCTCACGCTGGCTCCAGCCGCCGACAGCAGGGCCGCCAGCCGTGACGAATTGCTCGCCGGCACGATCGGGTCGGCCTGTCCGGACAGCAGCAGAACCGGCTTACCGTCGAGTGCGGCCTTGGGCTGATCGGACAGGGGCACCATCGCGCGCAGCAGGATCGCACCGGACAGCAAGTCCGGCTTCAGCAGCAGCAGCGCAGCCGCGATATTGGCGCCGTTGGAGAAGCCGACTGCGACCGGCGCAGCGATGCCGTAACGTTGCCGGGCGTCTGCAACGAAGTCGCTGAGTTCAAGCGCGCGGCGACGCACATCCTCCTCGTCGAACACGCCCTCGGTGAGACGGCGGAAGAAGCGCGGCATGCCGTGCTCGAGCACGCGGCCGCGCGGCGAGAGCAGGGCCGAGCCGGGCGAGATCATCTTGCCGAGCCCAACGAGGTCGTTCTCGTCGCCGCCGGTGCCGTGCAGCAGCAGGAGCGGGGTCGAGCCCGCGCTGTTCGCGGGCTCGAAGCAATGGATGAATGCACTCTCGGTCATGACACGCTCTCTTCCAGGCTCGGCAGGACGTCCTCGATCTGCTTGCGTTGCTGTTCGAGGAAGCCCGGCAGCTTCAGGTCGCGGCCCAGCGTCGCAACGGGTTCGTCGACGACGAAGCCGGGGATGTCGGTCGCGATCTCGAACAGCACGCCGCCGGGCTCGCGGAAGTAGATCGAGCGGAAGTAGTTGCGGTCGCGCTGCTCGGTCGGATGCAGGCCGTGATTGGAGACGAGCCTCTGGGCCATCCTGCCTTGCTCGGCATCGTCAGCCGCCCGGAAAGCGATATGGTGCACGGAGCCGCCGCCCTGATGGCCACGCAAGAAGCCCTTGGCCTCGTAAATATCAACGACGCTGCCCTCGACGTCACCGGGCGCCTTGAAGCGGATCACCGAACCTTCGCGCGCGGTTTGCTCTAAGCCGAACACGTCGGTGAGGACGGCAGCCGTCTTCGTCGCGCTGTCAAGCAGCAGCGTCACGCCATGGAAGCCGCGGATCGCATGCTCGGCCGGCACCTCGCCATTGCTCCAGCCCGGCTCGCTCTCGGCACCGGGGACGCCGACCAGCGCCAGCGCCATGCCATCGGGATCGCTAAACGGCAGCACGGACTCCCCGAACCGCTTCTCCAGCGCTTCGCAACGGATGCACTTCTCGGTGAAGCGCTGCGTCCAGTAGCCGAGCGAGCGCTGCGGCACCCGGAAGGCGGTCTGATGGGTCTCGCCGACGCCGCGGCGCCCCGCAGGCGCGCCGGCCCAAGGGAAGAAGGTCAGGATGGTGCCGGGCCGGCCGGTCTCATCGCCATAATAGAAATGGTAGGTGCCGGGGTCGTCGAAATTGACCGTCTTCTTGACGAAGCGCAGGCCGAGGTCTCGGGTGTAGAAGCCGAAATTCCTGATGGGATCGCCGGCAATCGCGGTGACGTGGTGCAGTCCAGACATTTGTTGTTCTCCAAAGCTCGTGGAGCAGTCTTGCTCTGGCCGGAAATATCGTCCCGGTTTGGATCGGAGACAATCCATGCAAATATGACGGCTATGTCTACGATTTGGAACCAATTGCGGGGCTGGACCTTTGGATAAGGTCGCCAGCCTCCACGCCTTCGTGAAGGTGGTCGAAAGCGGCAGCTTTGCCGAGGCGGGCCGCCAGTTGCGGCTCTCGCGCTCCGCCATCAGCAAATACATCGCCGACCTCGAGGAGAGCCTCGGCGTGCAGCTCTTGAACCGGACCACCCGCCACGCGAGCCCGACCGAGAACGGCCAGCAATATTTCGAGCGCGCCGTCGTGATCCTCTCGGAGATCGAGGCCGCCGATCAGGCAGTGACGCAAGCCCAGTCGGCGCCGCGGGGCCTGTTGCGCGTCAACGCGCCGATGTCGTTCGGGACCCTGCGGCTCGGGCCGGTGCTCGCCGACTTCATGGCGCGTTACCCGGAGCTTCAGCTCCAGCTCGTGCTGAGCGACGACCTGCTCGATCCCGTCCAGGACGGCTTCGACGTGACATTGCGGATTGCGGAGCTGGAGTCATCGAGCTTGATCGCGCGGAAGATCGTGCCTGTCGCGCGCAGGATCTGCGCCTCGTCGGATTATCTGGCGCGTCACGGCACGCCGAGGCATCCGCAGGATTTGCGCAACCATGTATCGCTGACTTACGGTTTCCTGCTCACCGGCAACCAGTGGAAGCTCACCGGCGCGGACGGCGACCACTGGATCCAGCCGGCCTGGTCGCTCTGCGTCAACAATGCCGAGGTGCTGCGCGACGTCGCGATCAAGGGCAGGGGCGTCGCGCTGCTTCCCGAATTCATCGCCGCCGATGCCTTGAGGAGAGGCGAGCTGCGCACGGTGCTGGAGGATTATTCCGCGCCGCCGCTGGCGCTCTATGCGGTCTATCCACCGACGCGGCATCTTTCGGTGAAAGTGAGGCTCTTTATCGATTTTCTCGTTGAACGGTTCGGCCGTGAGGAGGAAGCCCTCGCGTCGCGTTAACGCCGCAGCGTGAATTCGTCTGCTCCCCGCCGGTGTTCCCATTTTGCCTTCTCGAGCTCGGGTTGATCGCACTCCGCCTCCGGATAGCCGATGCAGAGATAGGCGACGAATTTCCAGGATGCCGGCACGTCGAGAATGGCGTGGATGCGATCCGGACTGAGGATGGATACCCAGCCGAGCCCGATGCCATCGGCGCGGGCGGCGAGCCACATTGCGGTGATCGCGGCGACCACGGAATATTCCGTCGTCTCGGGCATCGTTGCGCGGCCGAGGCCGTGGCCGATATCGCTGGTCTTGTCGGAGAAGACGGCGAGGTGTCCCGGGGCCTGTTCGAGGCCCGAGAGCTTCAGTGTGGCATAGCGCGCTGCGCGCTCGCCGGCGTAGGTATTCAGGGCGTCGGCGTTGCAGGCCTTGAAGTCGTCGATCACATCGCGGCGCCGTGCCGACTCGTCGACGGTGACGAAGCGCCAAGGCTGGCTCAGGCCGACCGACGGCGAGAGGCAAGCCGTCTCGATCAGGCGATCGATGGCTCCCTCCGGCAGCGGATCGCTACGAAAACGGCGCACGTCGCGTCGCCACACGAAAAGTTCGCGCAATTGCCGGCGAAAGATATCGTCGAACTCGACCATGAGGTCATCGTCCCATCTGAAAGGCCGCTGCCACCAGCAGGATCAGGATCTCACCTGACTGTTCGAACGCGCCAAGGATGTCGCCGGTCTGTCCGCCAATCTGCCGCACGACAAGCCGCGCCAGGATCAGTCCGGCGAGCGACAGCACGATCATGGCAACCAGCGCCTTTCCCGGTCCGAGCGCAAGGGCAAGACAAAGGGTTCCGAGAGCGAAGGCGACGGCCACGCTGCGCCCCGGGGGCGATCCGGCGCTCGCGGACAGCCCGTCGGGCCGCGCCGGGGGCACCAGCGACATGAACGCCGGCAGGCCTGCGCGGGCCGCGGCGTGCGCAGCGCACAGCGCAAGTGCGACCAGCCACGGGTCTGCGATGGCCGCCAGCGCACTCCAGCGCAGGCTGAACGACAGGATCAGCGCACAGACGCCATAAGTGCCGATCCGGCTGTCGCGCATGATCTCGAGCTTGCGCTCACGCGTCCGGCCGCCGCCGAGCCCGTCCGCGGTGTCGGCAAATCCATCCTCGTGCAGCGCGCCGGTGATGAGCGCGGTCGCGGACAGTGCGAGCAGGGCGGATGGACCCGGCGTCAATCCCAACTTGGTCGCCACCGCATAGACCGCAGCGCCCAAAAGGCCAACCAGCAGCCCGGCGACCGGCAGCGCCCAGGTCGCGCGCGTGACGGCACCGTCACCGGCGGGCTTCGATGAACCCACCGGCAGGATCGTGACGAACGACACCGCGATCCTGAGATCTGCGATGACGTCTTTCAGAAATTCGGCGTGGGGCATCATTTCAGTCTCATCGGCAGGCCCGCGACGACGAACTCGACCTCGTCGGCGACATCAGCGATGATCTGGTTCATGATCCCGGCAGCGTCGCGGAAGCTGCGCGCCAGCGCGTTGTCGGGCACGATGCCGAGACCAACCTCGTTGGTGACGAAGACGACGGGGCTCTTGAAGCGGGGTAGGGCGCCGGCAAGCTCTGTGACTTCGCGCTCCCAGTCGCGCTCCGCGTGGAGCAGGTTGGAAAGCCACAGCGTCAGGCAGTCGACGAGCCTTGCGCCGCCGCCATCGGTCGCGACCAGCGCCTGCGCGAGATTGAGCGGCACCTCGCGCTCGATCCAATCGGTTCCGCGCCGCGCGCGATGCGTTGCGATGCGCTCTTCCATCTCCGCATCGAGCGCCTCGGCCGTCGCGACATAGACGGGTCGTCCGGGAAAGGCGCGGGCGCGCGCTTCGGCACGCTTGCTCTTGCCTGATCGCGCTCCGCCTGTGATCAAGATGACGGCCATGAAGGTCTCCTGTCGGCCAGCACTAATCACCAAATGCGCGCAAAGACAAAGCCGAAATCAGGCGTACAGGGGCTTGCGCTGGGCCGGGGCTTTGCGCAACAGGGACGGAGCGAGACGGGGGGACGTACGTGGGCTTTGCGGGTGCGATGGTGGTGGCGATGGCGGTGGATGCCCTGGTGGGCTGGCCGTCGTGGCTGTTCGCGCGGATCGGCCATCCCGTGACCTGGCTCGGCCGGCTGATCGCCGCCGTCGACGCTGCCTGGAATCGGCCTTCCGATCCGCCGGCGCTGCGCCGCGCGGCGGGTGTCGCTGGCGCGCTCGTCGCGATCGCGCTGGCGGTTGCGCTTGGCTGGACGCTTCAATCCGCGCTGTCGTTTGGCTGGATGCAGATCGCGCTGGTCGGCGTGCTGGCCTGGCCGTTGGTCGCGTTGCGCTCGCTCCATGACCATGTCGCCGCCGTCGCGAAACCCTTGCAGGCCGGCGACATCGCCGGCGCGCGCGAGGCGGTTGCGCGCATTGTCGGCCGCGATCCTGCTGCGCTCGATGATGCCGGCATCGCGCGCGCGGCGATCGAGAGCCTCGCGGAAAACGCCTCCGACGGCATCGTGGCGCCGGTGTTCTGGGGCGCCCTGTTCGGCCTGCCCGGGATTCTCGGCTACAAGGCGATCAACACGCTGGATTCCATGATCGGCCATCGCACCGAACGGCACGAGACCTTCGGCTGGGCGGCTGCGCGGATCGACGATGTCGCCAATTTCGTTCCGGCGCGGCTGACCGGATTTCTCTTCGTGCTGCTGGCGCCGCGGCGAGCGGAGGCGCTGTCGTGCATGACGCGCGATGCGCGCCGCCATCGCTCGCCCAACGCCGGCTGGCCGGAAGCGGCGATGGCCGGCGCGCTTGGCGTGCGACTGAGCGGCCCCCGCATTTATCACGACAGCACTACCAACGAGCCCTGGCTGAACGAAGGCGCGCGCGATCCGCTCGCCGCCGACATCACTGATGCCCTGGCAGTCTACCGCCGCGCCATGCTGCTGCTCGCCGGCGTTCTTGCGATCCTGGCGTTCGCGTGAAAGAACAGGACATGCGTGAGCACGGCGGAAATCTCGATCAGGCCCGGCTGCGGTTTGGCGGCCGCGCGGAGGACTGGATCGACCTCTCGACCGGGATCAACCGGCTGCCTTATCCGGTGGGCGAGATCGACGCGCATCATTGGAATGCGTTGCCGTCGCGGTCCGAGATCGAAACTCTGCATCAGGCCGCGCAGCACGCGTATGGCACGAGCGCGCCGATCATTGCGATGAGCGGCGCGCAGGCCGCTATACAATTATTGCCGCAGCTTGCGCCGCACGGCCGGGCGCGCATTCTCGCGCCGACCTATAACGAGTATGCTGCGGTCCTGTCCGTCGCGGGCTGGGAGGTCGAACAGGTCAGCGAGCTCGACGCGCTTGCGGGCGCGGACCTCGCCATTGTCGTCAATCCCAACAATCCCGATGGCCGGTGCCATCCACCGAAGGATCTGCTGGCGCTGCTGCCGTGCGTCGGCCGCCTCGTGATTGACGAGAGCTTTGCCGACGCCGTTCCGCATTTGTCGCTGGCTTCGGAAGCGGAGCGGGCAGAGCTGTTGATCCTGCGCTCCTTTGGAAAATTCTACGGACTCGCCGGCCTGCGGCTCGGCTTTGCGCTTGGCAATGCGGCCGACATTGCGAGACTCGCGGCGATGTCTGGCCCCTGGCCAATATCGGGAGCGGCGATTGCGATTGGTCGCCGAGCGTTGCGCGATGACGATTGGGCCAGAGCAACCTCAGCGCGCCTCGCGCGCGATAGTCTGAGACTCGACGCCATGGCGCAATCGCAGGGCTGGCGGCTCGCTGGCGGCACGCCCCTGTTTCGTCTCTACGAGACGGCCGACGCGCCCGCCGCGCAGGAAAAACTTGCGCGTGGTCGGATCTGGTCCCGCGTCTTCGCGCAGCAACCGACATGGCTGCGCCTAGGGCTGCCGGGCAGCGAAGTCGAATGGGCACGTCTCGCCGAGGTTCTTTCGCGCTGAACGCTTAGCGCGCTAACGCGAGCAAGCCTTCAACATCGAGATGGGTTTCGATGTGATCGGCGAGCGCATCGAGCGCGCTTTCGATCCTGGCGTGATACGGCTCGTCGCCGGCGGGAATGTCGAGCCTTGCGAGATATGCCTTGCGAAAATCGTCCGAAGTGAAGAGGCCGTGCAGATAGCTGCCCTGCACGCGTCCATCGGCAGAGATCGCGCCTTCCGGCGCGCCGTCGAGCCGCGCGAAGTGGCGGGCGCGATCGGGCCCATCGGTCTGGCCGATGTGGATTTCGTAGGCCTGGATCGGTAGATCCGTGGCCGCGTGCACGGCCGAGACACGCGTCAGCGTCTTCTGCGCGCTCATCTCTGTCGTCACATCCAAAAGTCCAAGACCCGGCGTTTCGCCGGCCGGTCCTTCAATCCCGTCGGGGTCGGCGACGCTGCGTCCGAGCATCTGATAGCCGCCGCAGAGGCCGAGCACATGGCCGCCTCTGCGGTGATGGGCCACGAGATCGATGTCCCAGCCTTGCGCGCGCAGGAAAGCGAGATCGCCGCGCGTCGATTTGGAGCCGGGGATGATGACGAGATGCACATCGCCGGGGATTGCTTCGCCCGGACGCACCATCATGAGATCGACGCCAGGCTCGAGCTTGAGTGGATCCAGATCGTCGAAGTTGGCGATGCGCGACAACGCAAGACAGGCGATCTTGCATTGACCCGGCTTTCGCGCATCGCTTAGGCCCAGCGCATCTTCGGCCGGAAGCTCGCCGGCGCGGGCAAACCAGGGCAGCACGCCGAAACCGCGCCAAGCAGTCTTTTCTTCGATCAACCTGTAGCCGTCGTCGAACAGCGTGGGATCACCGCGGAACTTGTTGATGACGAAACCCCGGATCATCGCGGCATCATCCGGATCGATCACCGTCTTGATGCCGACGAGTTGTGCGATGACGCCGCCGCGATCGATGTCGCCGACCAGCACGACCGGCACATCGGCCTTGCGCGCAAATCCCATATTGGCGATATCGGCCTTGCGCAGATTGACCTCGGCCGCGCTGCCGGCGCCTTCGACCAGCACGAGATCGGCGCGTGCCTTCAGCCGCTCAAAGCTCTCCAGCACCGCGCCCATCAGCTGTGGCTTCATCGCCGCATACTCACGCGCCCGCACGGTTGCGACGCGTTTTCCCTGCACGATCACCTGCGCGCCGACATCGGTCTCGGGCTTGAGCAGCACCGGGTTCATGTCGGTGTGCGGTTCGGTGCCGGCGGCGAGCGCCTGGAGTGCCTGGGCGCGGCCGATCTCGCCGCCGTCAACGGTGACGGCGGCATTGTTCGACATGTTCTGCGGCTTGAACGGGAGCACGCGCAGGCCGCGGCGTGTGAAGGCACGTGCAAGGCCGGCGACGATGAGCGACTTGCCCACGTCCGAGCCGGCCCCCTGGATCATCAATGCGCGCGCCATCGCGAGGTCTCAGAACTCGACGCCGGCTTGCGCCTTGATGCCGGAGCGGAACGGATGCTTGACCAGCGTCATCTCGGTGACGAGGTCGGCGATCTCGATCAATTCGTCCTTGGCGTTGCGGCCGGTGAGGACGACATGCGTCATCGGCGGCTTGTGCTTTGTCAGGAACTCGACGACCTCAGCGATGTCGAGATAGTCGTAGCGCAGCGCGATGTTGATCTCGTCGAGCACGACCATGCGCAAGCTGGAATCGAGAATAAGCTCCCTGGCCTTCTCCCAGCCGGCACGCGCAGCGGCGATGTCGCGCGCGCGGTCCTGCGTCTCCCAGGTGAAGCCTTCGCCCATCGCATGGAACTGGCAGAGATCGCCGAAATGGCCGGTGAGCAGGCGCCGCTCGCCAGTGTCCCATGCGCCCTTGATGAATTGCACGACCGCGCAAGGAAAGCCGTGGGCGACGCAGCGCACGATCATGCCAAAGGCGGAGGACGACTTGCCCTTGCCGGCGCCGGTGTGGACGATGATGAGGCCCTTTTCGCCGCTCTTGGTCGCCATGATCTTGTCGCGGGCGATCTTCTTCTTGGCCATTTTCGCGGCGTGGCGGGCGTCGGTTTCCTCGACCGTTCGGGTATCCGGTTCAGGCGTCATCGGACAGGGTCCTTCGGCTTGACAAGTGGCGGCCGTGGGCAAATGGTGGGCCGGTGTTGGTTCCTGTCCTACGACAGGCGAAGAGGGAATGCGATAGGGTCCGAATCAGCAAGATTTGGGTCCAAAATGCAGCCGCCCCCGCGACCGTGACCGGAGAGATGCCCAAAGCCACTGACCCCCGCGGGGATCGGGAAGGCGGGGATCGAAGGGCGAAAGCCCTGCTCCGCAAGCCGGGAGACCTGCCAGCGCGGAAGTTTTGGACCGGCGGACGGGGTGTTCCGCGACGGGGAAGCGGGCCTTCGCAAGAATGGTTCGCGCGCCTCATCGCCTCCCGCTGTTTATCCTGGAAGAGGCGATGACCGTCACACTTCACGTCTGTATCACCTGCCGTGCCGGCCAGACGCTTGGCGAGGGCGAGGTCGCGCCGGGCAAGCGCCTGCACGGCGCGATTCTCGATGCCGGCGTGCCCGATGGCGTTATCGTTGTTCCCGTCGAATGCCTGTCGGCCTGTAGCCAGGGTTGCTCGGTCGCGCTCAGCGCGCCGGGCCGCTGGTCCTATGTCTACGGCCGGCTGTCGGAAGCCCATGCGTGCGACGTGATTGCGGGCGCCGCGGCCTATGCCAGCGCGCCCGATGGCATCGTGCCCTGGCGCAGCCGGCCCGAAATCTTCCGCAAGCAATCGCTTGCCCGCATTCCTCCCATCGCCGCCCTGCCGGAGCCCGCCGAATGAATTCGCTTGCAAAAGTCCCGGTCACCGTCGTCACGGGTTTTCTCGGCTCCGGCAAGACGACGCTGATCCAGCATCTGCTTGCCAATGCCAACGGCAAGAAGCTCGCGGTGCTCGTCAACGAGTTCGGCAGTGTCGGCGTCGATGGCGACATTTTGAAATCCTGCGCCGATGCCAGCTGCCCGGAAGAGAACATCATCGAACTTGCCAACGGTTGCATCTGCTGCACCGTCGCCGATGATTTCATTCCGACCATGGAGCGGTTGCTGGCGCGGCCGGTGCGGCCCGACCACATCCTGATCGAGACCTCGGGCCTGGCGCTGCCCAAGCCGCTGCTCAAGGCGTTCGATTGGCCACAGATCCGCTCGCGCATCACCGTCGACGGCGTGATCGCGCTCGCCGATGCCGAGGCTGTCGCCGCCGGCCGTTTCGCGCCGAACCCGTACGCGGTCGAAGCGCAGCGCGCGGCGGACGCGAATCTCGATCACGAGACGCCGCTGTCGGAAGTGTTCGAGGATCAGATCGCCTGCGCCGACATCGTGCTGCTGACCAAGGCCGACCTGGCCGGCGCGGCGGGACTAGAAGCGGCCAGGGCTGCCATCACGGCCGAGATGTCGCGCAGCGTGCCGATGCTGGCGGTCACCGACGGCGCCATCGACGCGCGCCTCATCCTCGGTCTCGGCGCTGCTGCGGAGAATGATCTCGCGGCGCGTCCCTCCCATCATGACGGAGAGGAAGAGCACGAGCACGACGATTTTGCCTCCGTGGTGATCGATCTTCCGGAGGTCACGGATATCGACGCGCTGGTCGCGTCGGTCCAGCGTCTCGCACGAGAGCAGAATGTGCTGCGCGCCAAGGGCTATATCGCAGTGGCGGGCAAGCCGATGCGCTTGCTGCTCCAGGCGGTCGGCGAGCGGGTGCGGCACCAGTTCGACAAGCCCTGGGGAGCGGGCGCGCGGCAGTCAAAACTCGTCGTGATCGGCGAGCATGGCGATATCGACGAGGCCGCGATCAAGGCGGGATTTGGTTTTTCAGGATCTGGCATCTGATGCACGTCGTCTTCCGCGAGAGCCGCGGTCTCGAGGAGACCGCGACGCCAAGGGACATCGGCCAGAACCCGGCCGATCTCGTGGTGCTCTCGTTTTCGGACTCTGATCTTGCTGCGTTCGCGTCCGGCTGGCGGCGCGGCCGTGACAGCCTGCCGTCGCTGCGGCTGGCGAACCTTGCGGAGCTGCGCCATCCGCTGTCGGTCGACACCTATATCGAGCGCACGCTCTCGCAGGCGCGCGGCATTCTGGTGCGCTTGATCGGCGGCTTGTCCTACTGGTCCTATGGGCTCGCGGCCCTGCATCAGCTGGCGAAGGAGCGCAACATCGTGCTGGCCGTACTGCCGGCCGACGGCCGCGACGACGCGCGGTTAGACGCCTACTCGACCCTGCCGGTCTCGACGCTGCGCCGGCTGAAAGTGCTCTGCGACACCGGCGGCCCGGTCGCAGCCCAAGCTGCGATCGCGCAGCTTGGGCTGGCGTCCGGCCTCTATGCCGGGCCGGTCGTCGGCGAGATCACCGTTCCCGATATGGGTTTTTATGATCCAGCGCGCGGTGTCATTGCGGCGCCGATGGCCAGCGAGGGCAAGCCACGCGCGGTGGTGACCTTCTATCGCTCGTATCTCACCGCGGCGGATACAGGTCCGATCGATGCCTTGATCGCGGCGCTGCGCGGCGAGGGCTTTGACGCCTACGGCGTGTTCGTCACCTCGCTGAAGGCTGCGGGCGTCGCGGATTGGTTGCGAACTCATCTCGCACAAGATCCCGCCGCCGCGATCGTCAATGCGACGGCCTTCTCGGCAATGGGGAATGACGGCACGACGCCGTTCGATGCCGTTCCATGCCCGGTGTTTCAGGTCGCACTCTCGACGGCGCGGCGCGAGGACTGGGAGGGATCGCTACGCGGCCTGTCGCCCGGCGATCTTGCGATGCATGTGGTGCTGCCCGAGGTCGATGGTCGCCTGTTCACGGGCGTGGTGAGCTTCAAGTCGGCCGCGATGCGCGATCCCGATCTGCAATTCTCGCACCTTGCGCATCGCGCGGATGAAGAGCGGGTGAAGGCCGTCGCCGCGCGCGTCGCGGCCTGGCAGCGGCTTGCGGAGAAGCGGACAAGCGACAAGCGGCTGGCGATCGTGCTCTCGAACTATCCGGGACGCCCGCACCAGATCGCGCATGCGGTTGGTCTGGATGCGCTCGCCTCGGTCGAGGCATTGCTGTCGGACCTGGCTGGCGCCGGCTACGACCTCGTGCCGATACAAGCGCTCGGCGAGACCCTGCTGAACCGGCTATTGACCTGGAACGTCGCCGACTATCGCGCGGCTCTCTCGCGTCTCCCACAGGATTTGCAGGATGATCTCGCGCGTGCCTGGGGCGCACCGGAAGATGATCCGAGCTGCCGCGATGACGCGTTCCACTTCGCCGCGATCATTTGCGGCAAGTCGATCATCGCAGTCCAGCCCGAGCGCGGTGACGCGACTACCCGCGGTGCCGACTATCACGATCTAGCGCGCACGCCGCGCCACGCCTATGTCGCCTTCTATCTCTGGCTCCGCGCGCAGGGCATCGACGCCGCCGTGCACATGGGCGCGCACGGCACGCTGGAATGGCTGCCCGGAAAATCCGTGGCGCTGTCATCAAGCTGCTGGCCGGAAGCCCTGATCGGCGATCTGCCAATCATCTATCCCTTCATCGTCAACGATCCCGGCGAGGCCGCACAGGCCAAGCGGCGCACGGGCGCGGTGACGATCGGCCATCTGCCGCCGCCGCTTGCCGCGTCCGCTGTGCCGGATGGTCTGCGCCGGCTCGAACAACTCCTCGACGAATATTCGACCGCCGATGGTCTGGATCCCGCCCGCCGCCAGCGACTGATCGCTGCGATTCGCGACGAAGCTCGTGTGGCCGGATTGGAAGACGATCTCGGCCTCGATGCGTCGGCCGCACCGGCGGAAGCCATCCCACGGATCGATCGTTTCGTCTGCGATCTCAAGGAAAGTCAGTTCGGCGACGGTTTGCACGTATTCGGCCGCGGCGCCTGCGGCGATGCCGAGCGGGACGCGCTGAGTGCGGCACTCGCGGGCAGGCGTGTTGCGCCGGGACCGTCGGGCTCACCCTATCGCGGGCGCCAGGAGGTGCTGCCGACCGGGCGCAATCTCTTTGCGGTCGATCCGCGCGCGGTGCCGACGCCGTCGGCGCATGCGCAAGGCATCAAGCTCGCGGAAGAGCTGCTCCGCCGTCACTTGCAGGATCATGGCGACTGGCCGAAAGGACTCGTAGTTGACCTCTGGGGCTCGGCAACGATGCGCACGGCGGGCGAAGAGTTTGCGATGGCGCTGCATCTGGCCGGCGTCGCGCCGCGCTGGGATCATGCGTCCGGCCGCGTGACCGGCTACGACATCATCGCGCCGGCTGAGCTCGGCCGCCCCCGCATCGACGTCACGCTGCGTGTGTCGGGCCTGTTCCGCGATGTTTTTGCAGAACTGGCGCAATTGTTTGAAGCCGCCGCCGAGGCGCTCTCGGCGCGCGAGGACGAGGGCGACGAAAATCCTTATCGCCATCGCGCATCCCGCGTGTTCGCGCCGCGCCCCGGACAATATGGCGTCGGTCTGTCGTCGATCCCGGACGTTTTCACGTCTGATAGCCGCGAGGCGGCGGGCGAAGCCTGGCTGTCGGCATCGTCCTGGGCGTTCTCCGCCGACGGCGCGATCAAGCCGGATCGCGCCGGCATCGAATCGCGGCTCGCATCTGCCGACGCTTTCGTCCACGTTCAGGACTTGCCGGAAACGGATCTTCTGCTCGCCGCCGACTATGCTGCTCACGAAGCAGGTGTTGCGGCCGCCGCCGCGAGGCTCGGCGCGGCTACGCCGTCGCTCTATCATCTCGATGCGACTCGTCCCGACGAGCTGCATGCGCGCACCCTGACCGAAGAAATCTCGCGCGTGGTTCGCGCGCGCGCCGCCAATCCGGCCTGGATCGCCGGCATGATGCGCCACGGTTTTCGCGGCGCTGCCGAGATCACGGCGACGCTCGTGCATATGGCCGCGTTCGCGCATCTGGCCGGAGCCGTGCCGCCGCATCTGTTCGATCTCTACTACGATGCCACGCTCGGCGACGACGGCGTCCGCGCCTTTATGGCGCAGGAAAATCCGGCGGCTCTGGCCGCGATGCAGACCTGCTTCACGCGCTTGCACGAGGCTTCACTCTGGCGAACGCGCCGTAATTCGATCGCGGCTTCGTTGCGGGAGGCGTCATGAGCGCGTTTTCGGTCAAGGGCTGGTGTCCCGGTGCGCTGCGGCCGATGCAATCGGGCGATGGGCTCGTGGTCCGGGTGCGTCCTTTCGGTGGGCGTCTTGAAGCAGCACAGGTTGCCGGACTTGCTGACCTTGCTGAACGCGTCGGCAACGGCCTCGTTGACGTGACGAGTCGCGCGAACCTCCAGATTAGGGGCGTCGACGAACAGGGGCATCGGCTAGTGCTCGAGGGACTCGCGTCGCTGGGGGTGCTCGACCACGACGCCGACACCGAAGCCCGGCGCAACATCCTGGTGACGCCGTTCTGGAGCCCCAGTGATGAGACGCAGTCGCTCGCCGCAGAGCTTGAAGAAGCGCTCGCCGACAGCGCACTCGCGCTGCCCACCAAATTCGGCTTCGCCATAGACGACGGGAAGTCGCGCGTGCTGGCCGGCGATTCCGCCGACGTTCGCATCGAACGCGATCGTGGCGGCCGGCTGCTGGTGCGGGCCGATGGCGCGACGCTCGGCCGATCGGTCGCACGCGGAGCGGCAGTGAGCACGGCGCTTGCGCTCGCAAACTGGTTCATCGTCTCCGGTGGTGCCAAAGCCGGGCGGGGGCGCATGGCCGCCCACATCGCGGCCGGTGTAGCATTGCCCGTGGCCTTGCGCGGTGAGACCGAGCCTGCCCCCGTGATGGCTGCGTTACAGCCCGGGCATTATCCGCAAGGCGTAATGGTTGGGGTCGCGTTCGGGCAGATGCTGCACTCGACGCTCCGTCAATTCGCCGGATCCGGACATGCGCTGCGCATGACGCCATGGCGGATGGTTCTGAGCGAGGGCAAGCGCGAGATGCCGAGCACGGCAGGCCTCATCACGGAGCCCTACGATCCCGCGCTGCGCGTCATCGCCTGTAGCGGCGCTCCGCGCTGCCGCGAGGCGCATGCCGATGCGCGCGCGCTGGCGGCCGCACTTGCGCCGCGCATTGCCGCCGATACGCGGCTTCACGTTTCCGGTTGCGCCAAAGGCTGTGCCCGTTCCGGTGCCTCGGCAGTGACGCTGGTTGCGACCAGCGCCGGCTTCGATCTCGTCCGCGACGGCTCGACGCGCGATCAGCCGGTGCTGCGTGGCTTGAACGGCGCCGACATCGTCAGCGATCCCTCCATCCTGATGGGAGGGCACTGATGCCGTACGTCTACGAGACCGATGGCGCGGCGATCTACCGGCAGTCTTTCGCGACCATCCGGGCCGAGGCGGATCTGGCACGCTTCACGCCGGATGAGGAGCAGGTGGTGGTGCGGATGATCCACGCCGCCGGCCTGGTTGGGCTGGAGACGCATATCCGTTTCACGCCCGGCATGGTAACCGCTGCGCGCGCGGCGTTGCAGAGAGGCGCACCGATCCTGTGCGACGCGCGCATGGTCTCGGAAGGAATCACGCGCGCAAGATTGCCGGCCGGTAACGCCGTCATCTGCACGCTCGGCGATCCGGCCGTTCCTGCGCTCGCGCAATCCATCCGCAACACGCGCTCGGCGGCGGCGCTGGAGTTGTGGCGGCCGCATCTCGACGGCGCGATCGTTGCCATCGGCAATGCGCCGACCGCGCTGTTTCATCTCCTCAACATGCTGGAAGACCGCAGCTGCCCTCGGCCGGCGGCGATCATCGGTTGCCCCGTCGGCTTCGTCGGCGCCGCCGAATCCAAGGCGGCACTGATGGCCGATCCGCCGGTGCCGGCGCTGACCGTCGAGGGCCGTCTCGGCGGCTCCGCGATCACCGTCGCCGCCGTCAACGCGCTGGCGAGCCGGAGCGAATAGCGATGGGACGCATCATCTGCTGCGGTCTTGGCCCCGGCGATCCCGACCTGATGAGCGTGCGCGCGGACCGGACCGTGCGCGCCGCAAAACACGTCGCCTATTTTCGCAAGAAGAGCCGGCCCGGCCAGGCGCGCCGTATCGTCGAGGGCACGCTCGCGAGCGACGTGACCGAATATCCGATGGAGTATCCGGTCACCACGGAGATCGCCTTCGACAGTCCCGAATATGTCCGCCTGCTTGCCGGCTTCTACGACGAATGGGCGGAGCGGCTGGCACGGCTCGCGCGCGCGGTCGATGTCGTCGTGCTCTGCGAGGGCGATCCCTATTTTTACGGCTCCTTCATGCATCTGCACTCGCGCCTGCAAGGCCGCGTCGAGATCGAGGTGATTGCGGGCATTCCCGGCATGGTTGGCTGCTGGAACGCCGTGGGTCAGCCGGTCGCGCTGGGCGATGACGTGATGATGGTGCTGATGGGGACGCTGGCGGAGGCCGAACTCGAACGGCGGATGCGGGATTCCGAATCGCTGATCATTATGAAGACTGGCCGCAATCTCCAGAAGGTGCGGCGCGCACTTGCTGCCGCCGGAAGGCTGGGCGATGCCTGGCTGGTCGAGCGCGGTACCATGGCGGGCGAGCGTGTCGCCCGGCTCGCCGACATCGATGCCGCCGATTGTCCCTATTTCGCAATTGTGCTCGTGCACGGCAAGGGTCGGCATCTGGACGCCGCCGAATGACGGGCACGCTGACCATCGCGGGCCTTGGCCCGGGCAGCGACGCGCTGGTGACGCCCGAGGTCTCCGTCGCGCTTGCAGCCGCAACCGACATTCTAGGTTATGCGCCCTACGTCGCGCGCGTGCCGCCGCGATCTGGTCTCACCCTGCATCCGTCCGACAACCGCGAGGAGTTGCAGCGCGCACGCGAGGCCTTGCGGCTGGCTGCCGAAGGCGGGCAGGTTGTCGTCGTGTCCTCGGGGGACCCTGGCGTATTCGCGATGGCGTCCGCCGTATTCGAGGCGCTCGAACAGGCACCGCAATGGCGGGAGCTTCCGATCCGCGTGCTGCCCGGCATCACGGCGATGCTTGCGGCGGCCGCGCGCGCCGGGGCACCGCTCGGCCATGACTTCTGTGCGATCAATCTCTCCGACAATCTCAAGCCGTGGGCTGTGATCGAGAAGCGGCTGCGGCTCGCCGCGGAAGCCGATTTTGCCATCGCGATGTACAATCCGCGCTCGGTGAGCCGGCCCGAGGGTTTTGGCCGTGCGCTTGCGCTGTTGAAGGACGCCGGTTGCGGCGAGCGCCTCGTAGTCTTTGCACGTGCGGTCAGCGCGCCCGACGAGCGGATCGAAACCGTCACGCTAAACCAAGCCCGGCCCGAGATGGCCGACATGCGCACGCTCGTGATCGTGGCCAATTCGCAGACGCGCCGCGTTGGCCGCTGGATCTACGCGCCGAGGCAGGACCGATGACCAAGCCAGTACATCACCTCGGCCGCGCTTTCCACCCGTCGTCGTTCGGGCAGCTCTGGCCGCGAGATCATGACCACGGGCAGGCCGAGTTCACGGGCGGCGTCGATCTTGGCGCGCGCGCCGTCGCCGCCGGAATTGCGGGCGACAATCCGCGCAATGCCACGCGCCTGCATCATCGTCAATTCGGCCTCGAGTGTGAACGGTCCGCGCGACACGATCACATCCGCCGCGAAGGGCAGGGGCGCTTCGGGCGGATCGACGAAACGGAGCGTGTAGGCGTGCTGCGGCTTTGCCGCGAACGGCGCGATGTGCTGGCGGCCGATGGCGAGGAAGACCTTCGCCGGGCTCTCCGGAAGCGCGGAGACCGCAGCGTTGACTTCAGCGACCTCGATCCAGTGGTCGCCATGCATCTTGTTCCAGGGCGCGCGCTCGAGCGCGATCAGCGGCGTTCTAGTGGCCTTGCACGCCTCCACCGCGTTGCGGCTCATCTCGGCGGCAAAGGGATGCGTCGCATCGATCACATGTGTGACGCCTTCACGGCGGATGTAATCGGCAAGCCCGCTGACGCCGCCGAAGCCGCCGATGCGGGTCGGCAGCGGCTGGTCGGCCGGCGCGCGGGTGCGGCCGCCATAGGAATAGACGGCCGCGATGCCCGCGCGCGCGATCTCCGCTGCGAGCAGGCTCGCATCGGCTGTTCCGCCCAGAATGAGGGCGCGCGTCATGGCTGATCCCTGGTTGACTATCATCGGTATCGGCGAAGATGGCCTTGCGGGGCTATCCGAGGCAAGCCGAAAGGCGCTTGCCGATGCAGAAACCGTCTTCGGCGGTGAGCGTCATCTTGCGCTCGCAGACGTTGGTAGGCGCGGCCGTCCATGGCCGGTGCCGTTCGACGCGGAGGTCGTGCTGAGCTGCCGCGGCCGCCCGACCGTAGTGCTCGCCTCCGGCGATCCGTTCTGGCACGGCGCCGGCGCAAGCCTCGCCGAGAAGCTCGAGGCCGGCGACTGGATTGCGCATTCGGCGCCGTCGACCTTCTCGCTCGCGGCCGCGCGGCTGGGCTGGCGGCTTGAATCCGTCGTCTGCCTCGGCCTTCATGCTGCGCCATTCGAGCGGCTCATGCCGCATCTGGCGCGTGACGCGCGGATCATTTGCCTCGTGCGTGACGGCAAGGCGGCCGGTGATCTGGCAAGATGGCTGAGCGAGCGCGAATGGGGCACCACGGTATTCTGGACTCTCGCCGCGCTCGGCGGGCCGCGTGAAAGCATCGCAAAGCATCGCGCCGACAGCTTTGCGGGCGGTCTAGCCGGAAACCTCATTGCGGTTGCATTGGAAGCGACAGGAGCGCAGGGCATTCCCCGCAGCTCCGGTGTTGCGGATGATCTTTTTGTCCATGACGGCCAGATCACCAAGCGGCCGGTGCGCGCGCTGGCGCTCTCGGCGCTGGCGCCGCGCGCCGGGGAGAGGCTGTGGGACATCGGCGCCGGTTCGGGCTCGATTTCGATCGAATGGGCGCTGTGCGGCGGAACCGCGGTCGCCATCGAGGCGCGCGAGGATCGTGCGGCGAACATCCGCAGCAACGCAGCGGCGTTGGGACTGGCGCATCGGATCGCCGTGATTGCAGGGACGGCGCCGGAAGCCCTGGCTGCGCTGGAGGTGCCAGATGCCGTCTTCATCGGTGGTGGAATTGATACCGAGATGTTCGATGCTGTCTGGTCGCGTCTCGCGCAGGGCACGCGACTGGTCGCGCATGCGGTCACGATCGAGACGGAAGCACTGCTCGGCGAGCTGCATCAGCGCCATGGCGGCGAGCTGATGCGGGTCGAGATCGCCCATGCCGGCCCACTCGGTCGATATCGTTCCTGGGAGACGGCGCGTCCGGTGGTGCAATGGAGCGCGGTTCGATGAGGGTCGCCGGCTTCGGGTTCAAGCAGGACGTTACGCTGGACTCGCTGCGCGAGGCGCTCGTTGCCGCCGGCGGTCTCGCCGGGCTTGCGGCGGTGGCGACGGTCATCGAGAAGGCAGGCACGGAGGCACTGAAGCAGCTTGCGCAGGAATGCGGTGTGCCGATCAAGGCCGTTCCCGCCGATGTATTGGCTGATGTCGACACGTCTACCCAGTCAAAACGCATCATCGAAAAGTTCGGCACGGGATCGGTCGCCGAGGCTGCGGCGCTTGCGGCAGCCGGACCTCGGGCGCGACTGATTGCGACGCGGGCGGTCTCGCGGGATCGAACCGCGACTGCGGCGATCGCGGAAGGAGACGGCGAATGACGGTGCATTTCATCGGCGCAGGGCCGGGCGCGCCCGATTTGCTGACGTTGCGCGGGCGCGACCTGATTGCGGCTTGTCCGGTTTGCCTCTATGCCGGCTCGCTGGTGCCCGAAGGCGTGCTGGCGCATTGCCCGCCGGGTGCGCGGATCGTCAATACGGCGCCGCTCTCGCTCGATGAGATCGTCGCAGAGATCGCCGCTGCGCATGCCGGCGGCAAAGACGTTGCGCGGCTGCATTCCGGCGATCTCTCGATCTGGTCGGCAATGGGCGAACAGCTCCGCCGCCTGCGCGCGCTCGGCATTCCCTACACCGTGACGCCGGGCGTGCCGGCCTTCTCGGCTGCTGCGGCGGCGCTCGAAGCCGAACTGACATTGCCGGGCCTCGCGCAGAGCGTGGTGCTGACACGTACGCCGGGCCGCGCCAGCGCGATGCCCGAGGGCGAGAAGCTCGCCGCCTTTGCCGCAACCGGCGCAGTGCTCGCCATCCACCTGTCGATCCATCTGCTCGACAAGGTCGTCGCCGAGCTTACCCCGCACTACGGCGCGGATTGCCCGGTCGCCATCGTCTGGCGCGCGAGCTGGCCGGATCAGCGCATCGTCCGCGCCACGCTGGCGACGCTCGATGCTGCCGTCGGGGCCGAGCTCGAACGTACCGCTCTCATCCTTGTCGGCAAGACTCTGGGCTCGGCGGATTTTGCCGAGAGCCGCCTCTATGCCGCCGAGTATGACCGCCGCTATCGACCGGTCGGCGCCGAGCCGCGCTTTCCGGAGGCGTCGTGATGCCCGCGGGTCTCGTCATCTCCGCGCCGGCCTCCGGCATCGGCAAGACGACGTTGACCCTGGCGCTCGCGCGCGCCTGGCGCAGTCGCGGATTGCAAGTGCAGTGCTTCAAGAGCGGGCCGGATTATATCGATCCTGCGTTCCATGCCGCAGCGACGGGTCGCGCGTCCGTCAACATCGACAGCTGGGCCATGGACCGCGCGACCATCGTGCATCTCGTCGGTCGCGGTGCGGACGCCGATATCGTGCTCGCCGAGGGGTCGATGGGCCTGTTCGACGGAGTCGCTGCGCGCGGCGTCTGCGGCACCGGTGCGACTGCCGATATCGCGGAGATGCTGGGCTGGCCGGTGCTGCTGGTGATAGATCCATCCGGACAGGCGCAGACGGCGGCGGCCATCGCTGCCGGCTTGCGCGACTATCGCGCGGGCGTGCAGCTTGCCGGCATCGTGCTCAACCGTGTCGCCAGCGCGCGCCACGAAGACCTCGTGCGGCGCGCGCTTGCCGATGCCGGCATTGCCGTGTTCGGCGCGCTGCCGCGCCATGCCGAGATCAGCCTGCCGAAGCGGCATCTCGGCCTGGTGCAGGCCGAGGAGCAGGCCGAGATCGGCAGCTTGATCGATGAAGCCGCGCGCTTCGTCAGCGCCCATGTCGACATCGATGCCGTGCTGCGATCGGCCGCCGCGTGGTCGCCGCGACCGGCGGGAAACGGCCTCAACGTGATGCCGCCCGGTCAGCGTATTGCTTTGGCGCGCGATGCCGCGTTCTCATTCGTCTATCCGCACATGCTGGAGGGGTGGCACGCCGCCGGCGCCGAGATATCGACGTTCTCGCCGCTCGCCGACGAAACGCCCGATCCGAATGCCAATGTCTGCTGGTTGCCCGGCGGTTATCCCGAGCTTCACGCCGGAACGCTTGCAGCCAATACCCGCTTTCGCGATGGCTTGCGCACCTTCGCCGAGACGCGACCGGTGCATGGCGAATGCGGAGGCTATATGGTGCTAGGCACAGGCCTCACCGCTGCCGACGGCGTCCGCCATGAGATGGCGGGCCTGCTCGGCTTGGAGACGAGCTTTGCCAAACGCCGCATGCATCTCGGCTATCGTCTGGCCGAGCTGGCCGCGCCGATGCCGGGGCACGACGCCGGTGCGCGCCTGCGCGGTCACGAGTTCCATTATTCGACCATCGTGGCGCAGCCGGATACGCCACTCGCGGTCGTGCATGACGCAACCGGTGCGGTCATCGCCGAGACCGGCTCGCGGCGCGGCCATGCCACCGGCACGTTCTTTCACCTGATCGCGGAGGACCGGTGAGCGGGTTCGTCTCCTTCATCTCCGCCGGTCCCGGCGACCCCGAGCTTCTCACGCTCAAAGGCGCCGCGCGGCTGCGCGAGGCCGATGTCGTTCTCTATGACGATCTCGCATCCGGCGCGATTCTCGATCTGGCCCGACCCGGCGCCAATCTCGTCGCGGTGGGGAAGCGGGCGGGCCGGCCCTCGACCAAGCAGCACCATGTCAACCGCCTGTTGGTCGACTATGCCGCGACCGGGTCACGTGTCGTGCGCCTGAAGTCGGGCGATGCCGGCATTTTCGGCCGGCTTGAGGAGGAGCTCGAGACGCTGCGCGACGCCGGCATCGGCTACGAGATCATTCCCGGCGTCACCTCGGCCTGCGTTGCGGCCGCGCAAGCTGGTATTCCTCTGACCCGGCGCCACACCTCGCGCCGGGTGCAGTTCGTGACCGGGGCCGATGTCACCGGCGACCTTCCGCAGAACCTGAATTGGGCGGCGCTGGCCGATCCAGAAGCAACCACCGTCGTCTATATGGGCCGCCGCACCTTTCCCGCGCTTGCGGCAAAATTGATCGAACATGGCCTCGCCCCAGGCACACCGGCACTGCTTGCCGAATCCCTTGGCCGTTCCGACGAACGGCTGGTCCGCACCACCATTGCCGAGCTGGCCGAACAGCTTGCGCGGGGTGGCGCGGCCTCCACGGCGGCCGTCATCCTGTTCGGTGCGTTGGCGGGAGAATATCCGTAATGACGCTTGCGGCCGCCCTTCGCCCCTTGACGCCCGGCTTGCGAAAGGGGCACACAGGAGACGCATGGTGCTCGACGCGGCGCAAAGCGCCAGAGCATAATCGGGAATGGGGATGGGCGGACCAAATCGCGGCGCCCAAAACCCCAGCCGCCCCCGCGACTGTAAGCGGTGAGGGGCTCCAATCAGCCACTGGGCCGCGAGGCTCGGGAAGGCCGGAGAACCCAGTGAACCGCGAGCCAGGAGACCGGCCGTGCACGTTTTGAAGCCAAGGCCGTCGGGTGTGACGGCAGGAAGGATCTGAGCCATGCATATCGAACCCGGGGTAGTGACGGGCGCCAAGCTCGTGTTGAGTTATGCAACCGGCATCGCAACAGGCGGCGTTGCGCTGAAGCTTGCGGCCGAGACCATGCGCGAGCAGGGCATCGGCTCGTTCGCGGCGCGGACGGTCGCCACCACAGGCCTCGTCTTCACATTCTTCGAGATCCTGCCGCACTTTCCGGTCGGGGTTTCCGAGGTGCACTTCATCCTCGGCTCGACCTTGTTCCTGCTGTTCGGCGCAGCGCCAGCGGCCTTCGGCCTCGCGCTCGGTCTGCTGTTCCAGGGCATGTTCTTCGAGCCGGCCGACCTGCCGCAATATGGCATGAACGTCACCACGCTGCTGGTGCCGCTGTTCGCGATCCAGGCAATCGCCATGCGGATCATTCCGCGCAACACCGCCTATGTCGATCTCAGGTATCGCCAGGCGCTGGTGCTCTCCACCACGTATCAGTCCGGCGTCATCGCCTGGGTAGCGTTCTGGGCGCTCTATGGCTCCGGCTTCGGTGCGACCAACCTCGCCAATATCGCGACCTTTGCGGCGTCCTATGCGCTGGTGATCGTGATCGAGCCGCTGGCCGATCTCGCCGTGCTGGCGCTGGCGAAGTCGCTGCGCGGCGTCACCGCGCCGGGGTTCGTCACGCCGCGTTTGCACAACGCGGCCTAGAGACAGGCGAAAGGGCGGCCGATGCGGCCGCCCTTTCGCAGGTAAGATGCTCACGCTCTCCTTGATAGGCATCGGCTGCGGCGATCCCGAGCAGCTCACGCGCGCCGCGGTTCGTGCGATCAATGCGGCCGATCTCGTCCTGATCCCGCGCAAGGGGAATGCGAAATCCGATCTCGCCGACTTGCGGCGGACGATCTGCGCCGACGTGCTCACCAGCGACACGACGCGCATTGCCGAGTTCGATCTTCCCGTGCGCGACGCGGCCGAAGCCGACTATCGCAAGGGCGTGGACGACTGGCACGACGCGGTAGCCGCGGTCTGGTCACAGACGATCGCAAGCCATCTCAAAGGCGAGGGCAGCGTCGCGCTGTTGATCTGGGGCGATCCGTCGCTTTACGATTCCTCGCTGCGCATTGCGCGCCGTCTTGATCCCTTGCCGAAGATCGAGGTCGTGCCCGGCATCACGTCGATCCAGGCGCTGTGCGCAGCGCACGCGCTGCCGCTCAACGATATCGGTGAACCCTTTCTGGTCACGACTGGACGCCGCTTGCGCGAAGCCGGCTGGCCGCAAGGCGTCGATACCGTGGTGGTGATGCTCGACGGCGGCACGGCATTCCAGTCACTCGATCCGGAAGGCCTGCACATCTGGTGGGGCGCGTATCTCGGCATGCCCGATCAAATCGTCATATCCGGCGCGCTTGCGGAGATCAGCCCACACATCGTGGCTGCACGGCAGCAAGCGCGCGAGCAACATGGCTGGATCATGGACAGTTACATTCTCAAGCGCAGGCCGTAAGGCAAGCGAGGCAGCATGCTCCCCGAATGGGTCCATCAAAAATGCCCCGATATCTCCGCCGTCCATCGCGCGGCGGCGATCGCGCGGCAGGCGCAACTAACAAAGCCAACCGGCGCGCTCGGCCGGCTCGAGCAGCTCGCGATCGAGCTCGCCGGCCTGCAAGCGACCGAGCATCCGCGTGCTGCGCGAGTGCCGATCATCATCTTCGCCGGTGATCACGGCATCGTCGCGCAGGGCGTCTCGGCCTATCCGCAAGAGGTGACGATTGCGATGATGGCGAATTTCGCCTCGGGCGGTGCTGCGATCTCGGTGCTGGCACGTGAATTGGGTTCCGGCCTGGAAGTGATCGACGCCGGCACGCTGGCCCAGGAGGGTATGGCGGGCGCTGTCACCGACAAGCCGCGCAACGGCACCCGCGACTTCAGCGCGGAAGCGGCCCTCGAGCCGGCAGAGCTGGCATTCGCCTTCGAAGCCGGACAACGCGCAGTCGCGCGCGCCGAAGCCAGCCGGCCCGATCTTCTGATTTTCGGCGAGATGGGCATCGGCAACACCACGACGTCAGCGGCAATTGCCGCAGGCCTGCTCGGCGTGAGCGCCGAGGAGATCGCCGGCAGCGGCACCGGCGTCGATGCCGCCGGCCGCACGCACAAGGCGCGCGTGATCGATGCCGCGATCGCGCGTCATGGGATTGCCGGTGCATCGGCCGAAAAGATCCTGTGTGCCGTCGGTGGTCTCGAAATCGCGGCGATCTGCGGCGCGATCATCGCGGCCGCGCAAGCCCGCATCCCGATCCTGATCGACGGATTCATTGTCTCGGTCGCGGCCCTGGCGGCGGTGCGCCTCAACCCGACGTGCCAGCCGTTCCTGCTGGCGTCGCACCAATCGGCGGAGCAGGGGCATCGGCTGGTGCTTCGCGCCCTGAACGTCCAGCCGTTGATCAGCCTCGATCTCAGGCTCGGGGAAGGGTCGGGCGCCGCGATCGCGCTGCCGCTGGTGCGGCTTGCCTGCAGTCTTCACAACGGCATGGCGACGTTTGCGCAGGCCAATGTGCCGGATCGTCCGGCCTGATCCGGCTCAAGCCGTGCGCTGATTGACGGAGACGACGCGCCAGCCGGTCGCGAGCCGGTCGATACGCGTGAGAGACAGTGGATCGATCACGAAACGCAGGGCCGCTTCCGGCGTCAGGTCGAGCGCGATGCACAGGGCGGCCCGGATCGTGCCGGAATGCACGACCAGCGTTGCGGATCCCGCTCCGACTCGCGACAGGCCCAGTCGAACGCGCGCGACCTGATCCTCGAAGCTCTCGCCGCCCGGTGGCCGAGCGCGCGCCGGATCGCTCCAGAATTGCGCATAGGCCTCGCCGCCCGTCGCGGCAAGATCGTCGTGCCGCCGACCGGTCCAGTCGCCAAAATCCTGTTCGTTCAATTCGTCCACCAACTCCGGTTCGAGCCCGAGCGCGCGCGCCGTCTCGACCGTGCGCCGTGACGGGCTCGCGTAACAATTCGCGTCCTGCGGCAGATACCGCCGCAGCCGCTCCAGCTGCGCGCGATCGCCGAGGCCGGCCGGCGCGTCGGCGGCATGGATCGTCCCCGCGACGCCGTCGACGGCCGCATGACGTACTAGCCAGAGGAAGGTCTCGCCCTCCATGCGAAAATATCCAAGAAAAGTTGGTCGCTGTGGCAACAACGCCGCAACAGGCACATTGACTCCATCTGGGTCGTAATCCTAGATGGCCGTGACGGTTTCCCCATCCGGGGATGAAAAGGGAATGCGGTGCGGGGACGTTGTCCCCAATGCCGCGGCTGCCCCCGCAACTGTAAGCGGCGAATCTTGCGTCACGAGCCACTGGGTATCTCGGTCCCGGGAAGGCGACGCTGAGGTGATGACCCGCGAGCCAGGAGACCTGCCGTCAGCCGTGGTCACACGCGAAGATGTCGGTCGGGGAGTACAGACATTCGGCTTCATCGAAGGCTGACAAGCCAAGGGTGAGACCTCGTTCGCTGTGACGTGCCACTGACGTCATACCGAGGTCTAAAACCATGTTTTCCGTCCGTAGTGTGCGACCGCGTCATTTTTTGCTCGCGTCTGCTGCCCTTACGTCGTTTGTTGCCGCTAATATCCCCGCTGCGTTGGCGCAGCAGGTCCGCGACCCGCTGCCGCCCGTCGAGGTCACCGCGCCTGAACAGTCCCGCAGGCCGGCCAAGCCAGCCCGACGCGCGGGACAGGGGGCGCGTCGCGCGGCGGCGAGCAGGCCGGCTGCAGCACCGGCCGCGCCGACGCCGGTCGTGCCGGCTGCCACGGCGCAGACGCCGCTCAACACCAATGCGGTCGCCGAGAGCGCCTCGCGCCTCGGCCTGACCGTGCGTGAGATCCCGGCAACCGTCGAGGTGATCTCGGCCGAAACCATGCGCGAGCAGGGCTATCGCACTGTGTCTGACGTCGCGCAGGGCGCGGTCGGCGTCACCTCCGGCGACAATCCGGCCGAGCCTTCGGCCTTCTCGATGCGCGGCTTCACCAACAGCCAGATCAACACGCTCTACAACGGCATCAAGATCGGCCCGCAGAACATGACCTCGCGAATCGCCGACACGGCTAATCTGGAAGCCGTGGAATTTGTGAAAGGGCCGGCCTCGTTGATCTCGGGCGAGGGCGCCGCTGGCGGCGCGATCAACCTCGTCACCAAGCAGCCGCACACCGGACCGATCCGCAACGAGGCTGACGTTTCCTGGGATTCCCTGGCTTCCTTCCGGGCGCATTTCGGCTCTGGCGGCAGCACCAACGTCCAGGGCCTTGACTACCGCTTCGACCTCAGCCGATCCTCGCTCAACGGTTTTGTCGACGACACCAATATCAAGACGCTCGATGTCTCGGGGCAGCTCAACTACCGCATCTCCGACAGTCTCAAGATCTGGGGCGCGATCGAGTACCGCGAGGATCGCTCGAAGGCCTATTGGGGCGTTCCGCTGGTGCCGATCGCCTTCAGCGGCTCGCACGCCACGACCGGTATCGTCTCGGGCAACTATGTCTCGAACTATAACGGAACGAATCTCGGCGCTGTCACAATCGACGACCGCACGTTCAACACCAACTACAATGTCCTCGACAATCGAAACGTGGCGCAAGAGGTGTGGCTGCGCGGTGGTTTTGAGCTGAAGCTGGCGCCTGACCTGACGTTGAAAAGCCAAGCCTATGGCTACGGCGCCGAGCGAACTTGGTTTAACAATGAGATCGAGGCATTCAACTCTGGTACGAACACGGTCGATCGTGAACGGTTCTATGTCGCGCACAGCCAGCGCCTGGTTGGCAACATCACCGACCTGACCTGGGATGCGAACATCGCAGGCTTCGACAACCGCCTGGTGACGACGCTTTCGTCAAGCTATCTGGATTTTGTTCGGCCGGGAGCCGCAAATTTCCCCGGCGACTCCGTTTCGCTGGTCGATCCCGCCCGCGGCTACTACGGCCTGCTCACGACGCAGCAACAGACCGCGCGCATCGACAACGAGGCGCTCTCGTTCGAGGACCGGCTGAAGCTCACGCGAAGCTTCGCCCTTGTCGGCGGCCTGCGCGTGGAGCATATCGGGCTCGATCGCAATTCGACCGACCCAGCCGGGCTGGAGAAGGCGAACTTCCCGTTCTCGAAATCCTGGGCCCCAGTGACCGGCCGCATCGGCTACACCTGGGAGGCCGTTCCCGGCTTGACCTTCTTCAGCCAGTACGCCACGGGCGCCGACATCTCGGCCAATAACATCTTCCTGCTCGCGCCGACCCAGCCGCTCAATCTGACGACCGCACGCACCTACGAGACCGGCGTCAAGCACCTGTTCTGGGACAACCGGGCGGAGTGGTCGTTCTCGGCCTACGATATCCTGCGCAAGAACGTCTATGCCGCCGCGGGCGGCATGCAGCTCAACATCGCCGGACGCCAGGAATCGAAAGGCGTCGAGCTCGCCGCCTCGGTGCGCCCGATCGAGCCTTTACGGCTCTGGGGCAACATCGCCTATGTCGATGCCCGCTATGCCGACTACAATTTCGCCGGCGGCTCGTTCTCGGGCAATACACCGCCGAACGTGCCGCGGATCGTTGCGAATGCCGGCGCGTCCTACCGCTTCTTCACACCGTGGCCGGTCGAGCTCGGCATCGTCGGCCGCCATGTCGGCGACCGCTACAACACCGATGCGAATGTCGTGACGCTGAAGGCCTACACCGTGGCCGATGTCTACGCCTTCGTCGATATCCCCAAGGCGGTATTCTCTGCGGTCGACCAGGCCCGCCTGACCTTCCGCGTCCGCAACATCGCCGACAAGCGCTACGCGATCTGGGGCGATCCGTTCTATCCCGATCAGATCCTCCTGGGCGCGCCGCGCACCTACGAGATATCGGCCGCGTTCAAATGGTAGGGCGTTGAACCCATGATGGGCGCGATCATCCTGCTGCACCGCTGGCTCGGAATCGCATTCTGCGTGCTGTTCGCGATGTGGTTCGCGACGGGAATCGTGATGCACTTTGTTCCGTTTCCGTCGCTGACGGAAACGGAACGGTTTGCCGCTCTTGCGACGGTGGATCGCGAGCGGGTCACGATTACTGTTTCTGACGCGGTGGTCGCCAGCGGCATCGCCGATTCCACGCGCGGTCGACTGATCCAACGCAGCGATGGACCGGTGTACATCGTCTCGGGAGCGTCATCTGTGCGCGCGGTCCGCGCCTCGGACGGAGCCGACGCATCGGTAACATCTGCCGAACTTGCGCTCGCCCTGGCGCAGAATCATGCCCGCAATCGCGGGCTCGATGCCGAAAGCGCAACCATCCTCGCTCACGCAGACTATGATCAATGGACCGTGCCGAACGGTTTTGATCGCCACCGACCGCTGTTTCGTGTGGCCCTTGGCGATGCCGCCGGGACGGAGATCTATGTCTCCTCGCACACCGGCGAAATCGTCCTGGATACGACACGACGCGAGCGCGGCTGGAATATGGTCGGTAGCGTCCTGCACTGGATCTATCCCACGGTCCTGCGAAGCAACTGGGCGCTGTGGGATCGCGTGGTCTGGACATTGTCGCTGCTGGCCCTGATCGCGGCGGTATTGGGCACGGCGCTCGGAATCGCCCGAATCAGGATTCGTAAGCGGCGAATCTCCTCGCCATACCGCGGTTGGCATGCCCTGCATCACTTCATCGGCCTCGTGGCGATGGTGTTCGTGCTGAGCTGGATCTTAAGCGGCTGGCTTTCCATGGATCACGGTCGGCTGTTCTCGCGCGGGCAGTTGAGCGCGGCTGAAGCCGGCGTGACGAATGCTTCGCCCGACTGGACGACAGCCGCATCGCTCGATCGGAAGCCGATACCGTCAGCCGCCCGCGAAGTCGAATGGTTTGCCTTCAATGGCAACCTCTATCGACGCGAGCGGATTAGTCTCGGCGAGCAAGCTCTGATTGGGGTAGGCGAAGCTGCGCGTAGCGGACGGACGGGATTTTTGAATGCGCGCGAAGTTCAGGGTTTGACGATGCGTCTTGCCGTTGGATGCGACATGCCGTCGGTTCTTGCCGGTGACGACGACTATCCCGCACAGTCTATCGTCCTGGGTGCGCCCATTTATCGCTCTCGCTGCGGCAACCTCTGGTTCGATGTCGACGGGGCCAACGGGAGCGTGCTGCAAAGGCTGGATTCGTCGCGTCGGGCCTATCGCTGGTTCTACGGCGCGCTGCATACGCTCGACTTTCCGGTGCTGCAGGCACGCCCGCGTCTCCGCGACACCCTGATCGTCGGCTTATGTATGCTTGGGCTGGTGTTTTCCGCCACCGGGGTCGTCATCGGCTGGCGGCGTCTGCGGTCCTCTGTGGTTGCCCGAGTTTCGAGCGCAAATGCGCCCGCCGGGGGTGGTTGAGGCAAGTCAATCCTCGTGTGACCGTCCATCGGTTCGATGCCGGTCTGCGCTGCTTTCGAGAATCGCAGGTTGCGTCGGCATCGGCTTCCCGCCGATGCGGCAATAGCACTCTTACTGTTCGTACAATAAAGAGAGGCTGAGCCGACCGCCATGCATAGCTCGTGGGCGCCCGAAGACACCGCGGCGATCGTTCGATCGCCTTCAAATTAGACAGAAGATTGGTGGGGATTGGGTCGCAGTGCAGCGCGCGCCGCGTTCGGCGCGGGAGAATCCGTGGTGCACAGCACTTTTTTCAGGTGGAACAGTCCGCGTTCCCTTGCACTCTTTGCGAGCACCTCTGCACCAAAACGTGCAGCCGGTGGCGACGGGCGCGGCGTCCCTTGGGCGCTGGTCCAGTGGCTTGCGGCAAACTCTGGCACTATCCGGAGCCCATAGCTCTGTCGCACGCTCGCAGGCGGTGGCATGACAGGGTGCATGATGGGCAGTTTCAGTTCGGCATTTGGACGTCGCGATGGATGGGAAGCACCCGGCGTCCGGTCCGGACGTCATCCGTAGCTGATCCCTGCACATGAGCGATTCCGCCAGTCATTGGGAAGTCGGCACCGATATCGGTGGCACCTTTACCGACATCATCGCGATCCGGCGCGATTCCGCGGAGACGCGGATCGCGAAGGTGCCGTCGCGGCCGCAGGCTCCTGTTCAGGCAATGCTCGAGGCCATCGAGGCCGTGGGTCTGCGCAAGAGCGAGGTCAAACGCTTCGTGCACGGCACCACGCGCGTGACCAACGCCATCGTCGAAGGCCGGCTGCCGCAGGTGGCACTGGTCGCGACCGACGGATTTGCCGATGTGCTCGAGATCGCGCGCTACCGCCGGCGCGATCTCTATCGTCTCAACGTCCCGCCGAAATCGCCGCCGCTGGTGCCGGCTGAACTCTGCTTCGGGCTCGCCGAGCGTCTCGATCACGAAGGACGGGTGCTGAAGGGGTTGGATGAAGCGGAGATCGAGCGGCTGATCGGGTGGCTGAAGCAGACCGGCGTCCAGAGCGTCGCGGTGGCCCTGCTTCATGCCTATGCCAACCCGCTGCACGAAAAGATCCTCGGCGAGCGTCTCAAGGACGTCGTCGCCCACGTCTCGCTGTCGCATGAGGTCAATCCCGAGGCGCGTGAATACGAACGCACTTCGGCGACCGTGTTCAACGCGGCGGCGATGCCGATCGCGGTCGAATACCTCAGCGAGTTGGAGCAGCGGCTGCCGATCGGCGCCGGCTTGCAGGTGTTTCATTCGGCCGGTGCCATGGTCCCGATCTCGGCGGTGAAGCGGCGGCCACTGGTGATGGCGATGTCGGGGCCGGCGGCCGGTGTGTCGGCCTCCGTCAGCATCGCGCGCCAGCTCGGCACCTCGCGCATGCTGACCTTCGACATGGGCGGCACCACGACGGACGTCTGCCTCATCGTCGATGGCCAGGCCGAGATGACGGACGGCCGGATGCTCGGCGACAAGCCGCTGCGTCAGCCGATGCTCGCGGTTCACTCGATCGGGGCGGGCGGCGGATCGATCGTGCGCAACGGGCCCGGCGGCCTGACGGTTGGGCCGGAGAGCGCGGGCTCCGAGCCGGGGCCGGCCTGCTATGGCCGCGGCGGCACCGAGCCCACCATCACCGACGCCAATGCCGTCCTCGGCTATCTCAATCCCGAGACCAAGCTCGGCGACCGCATTGGCATCGACATCAAGGCTGCCGTCGGCGTCATAGAGCCGATCGCGCAAGCCTTGGGGCTGAGCATCACCGAAACGGCGCTCGGCATCATCAAGGTCGCTAACGCAACGATGGCCCGCGCGCTGCGCCGCGTCACGGTCGAGCGCGGCATCGACGGGCGCGATTGCACGCTGCTCGCCTTTGGCGGCGGCGGCCCGATGCATGCCGCGGGTCTCGTCGATCTCTACGGCATTGAATCGATCGTGGTGCCAAGCGCGTCGAGCGCGTTTTCCGCGCTGGGCTGCCTCACCGCCGATTTCAGCTTTCTCCAGCAGCAGACGTTGCGCGCGGCGCTCGACGGCATCGATCTCGGTCGCGTTTCGGAGCGGATTGCGACGCTGATTGGCGATGCCTCGGCGCCACTGATCGCCAATGGCGTCGCGCAAGCCGAGATCGATGTCGAACTGGCCGCCCTGATGCGCTACGCGGCGCAGAACGATGCCATTCCGGTGCCATTCACGCTGCCGCTCGACGCGACGCGTCTGAAGACGGATTTTCTGGCGCGGCATCACGAGCTCTTCGGCTATGCGACGAACGAGAGCTGCGTCATCGAGTCGGTGCGGGTGCAGGCGCGCCGCCCATCGACGACCGTTGTGAGCCGGCCGTCGACTGTGGTCCGGGCCGCGTCGACCGGTCGTCGAATCTGCTCATTCGAAAGCTTCCATGACATTGCGACCGCGATCGTCGACCGCGCCGCGGCGTCCGATGTGGTCAGTGGTCCCGCCATCATCGAAGACGCTTGGTCGACCGTTGTGGTGCCGCCCGGCTGGCAAGCAAGGCCAGACGCCACCGGCAACCTGTTCCTGACGCGGGGAACGCCATGAAGCTCGACCCCTTCGTCGTCGAAGTCATCAGGCACGGGTTCTCCGCCGCGGCCGAGGAGATGAGCCTGGTGATGACGCGCTCGGCGCGCTCGCCGCTGCTGCGGGAGGCCGGCGATCTGTCGTCGGCGATCACGGATGCTCGCGGCGGCCTGGTCGGGCAGGGCCGCGATATCCCGATTCATCTCGGCGCAATGGCCTACACGATTCCCGAGCTGCTGAAGGTGGTGCCGGCCGACACCCTCAACGACGGCGATGTGCTGATCTACAATCTCGGCGCGCTCGGCGGCAATCACCTCAACGACGTCAAGGTCGCGCGTCCCGTCTTCGTCGACGGCGAGATCGTGGCGTTCGCGGTCAGCCTCGCACACTGGCCCGATATCGGCGGCACCTGGCCCGGCAGCTATTTTGCCAAAGCCATCGACACGTTCCAGGAGGCGATGCGCATTCCGCCGGTGCTGATCGCGACGGCGGCCGGCGTCAGCGCGCCCATCATGCAACTGCTCAAGGCCAATGTCAGGGATCCCGAGGCCTGCGAAGGCGATCTGCTCGCCCAGATCGCGGCGACCAAGGCTGGCGAGCGGCGCATCGTCGAGCTCTGCCGCGCGCACGGCAAGGCGGTGTTCACGGCGACGCAGGCGCGCTTGCACGATCTGTCGGAGATCGAGATGCGCGAGGCGCTTCGCGCACTGCCGGACGGCGTCTATGAAGGCGAGGATTATCTCGACGACGGCGGCGTGGACAATGCGCCGGCGCGCATTCACGTCAAGATCACCATTGCCGGCGACGAGGCGACCTTCGACTTGTCCGGAAGCTGCGACCGCGTTTCCAATTTCTGCAACACGACGCCGTTCATGGCACGCTCCGCCGCTGCCTACGCCGCGCGCATCATGAGCGGGCGCGACATGCAGCAGAACGTGGGCGCACTGCGGCCTTTGACCATCATCACGCGCCCGGGCTCGATCCTGGAGCCGGGCTGGACCGCCTCGGTTGCCGCCGGCAACCACGAGACGTCCATGCGCATCGTCGATGCGATCTTCCGCGCGATGCAGGACACGATTCCGCAGCATTTGTCGGCCGGCGGGGCGACCACTGCGGGCGTGCTGTTCTTTGCCGAACCCCGCCAGAACGGGTCATGGCGCATGCTGTACGAAGTTCACGGCGGCGGCGAAGGCGCGCGCCACGATCGGCCGGGCATATCGGCGACGCGGGTGCATCTGTCCAACACCTCGAACACGCCGGTTGAGGTGATCGAGGCGAGCTACGCGATCCGCGTCGAACAACAGACCATCCGCCAGCATTCGGGTGGCGCGGGCACCTATCGCGGCGGCGACGGCGTCGTTCGCGCCTACCGCATTCTGGCGAAGTCGATGCACCTGACCACCTGCATCGAGCGCATGGTGATTCCGCCGTTCGGCATGCAGGGCGGCGAGCCCGGCAAGCCGTGCCGCATCTCGCTGATCCGCCAAGGCGCAAGCGTCGCAATCGACGGCAAGTCGAACCTGGTGTTGCAACAAGGCGATCTCGTCACCATCGAAACCTGCGGTGGCGGCGGCTACGGCGCGGAGGCCGCGGAAATGAAGGAGTTACGATGAGCAATTTGCTGCGAACCGGGCTCAATGCGGGCGAAGCTGCGCCAATGACCGTGGTTGGTGGCGAGGGCGTCTACTTCCATCTTGCGGACGGTCGCCGGCTCATCGACGGCAGCAACACCGGCGGCGGTCTCGGACACCGTCATCCTGCGATGGTGGAAGCAATCCGCCGCGCGGCGGATACGCCGGTCGTGAACGAAGGCTGGACCTGGGTCGGGCGCGAGCAGGCCGCCGACGATTTGATGGCCATCGCGTTCAAGGGCGAAGAGGATTGGGTCGGCGCGGTCCGGTTCTGCATCAGCGGCAGCGAGGCCAACGACATGGCGCTGTCGCTCTGCCAGGCACTCACGCAGCGCTCCGCGCTCGCGACGCGCGAACGCGCTTATCACGGGCTCACGGGCCTGTCGCGCAGCATGACGGTGCAGCCGCAATGGCACGGTGGGCTCGCGGTTCACGCCGGCGGATCGCAGCGGCCGTCACCGATGGCGCCGGTGCGGATATTGCCGGCGCCGGCCGGCGCGATCCATGGCGCGCCGGCCAACAATGCGCCTCCGAGCGAATATCTGGCGGACGCGACGCGCCTGCTCTCGGACACGGCGGCAACGATCATCGACTACACGCAAGGCGGGATCTATTACGACGGCGCGTATCAGGACGAGGTGGCGCGCTGCGCGCGGGCGGCCGGCTCATACTGGATCGCGGACGAAGTCGTCACCGGCGCAGGGCGCGCCGGACGCTGGTTCGCATTCCAGGGGGCTGCGAGCCGCCCCGACATCGTGACCCTCGGAAAATCGCTCGGCGGCGGCGCGGCTGCGGTCGCCGCGGTCGTGGTGTCGAAGGCGATCGTCGAGCGGCTCAAGGGCACGAGCTGGCAGAATTATGGCACGCTGCGCGGTCATCCGATCAGCATGTCCGCCGTCAGCGCTTACCTGAAGGTCATCACCGAAGAGAAGATTCTGGAGCACGTACGCAGCCTCGAAAAACTGTTCACCCGCCGCCTGCTCGGCATTGCGCAAAAACATCCGGGCGTGCAGCGCGTGGCGGGGCAGGGGCTGCATTGGACGGTGGAGCTGCACGGTCCGGATTGGCGCACCTGGCATGCCGATACGAGCGAGGTGCCGATCGCCTCGCGCGTGGCGACGCGGGCGCTGGAGGCCGGCGCAGTGATCGGGACCAGCGGCGAGCAGACCTCGCTGTTCCTCGCGCCGCCGCTCGTGATCTCCGAGCCTGAGGCCGAGCAGCTCCTGGATGCGCTCGACCACGGCCTGGACATTGCCGACGAGGTCCACGGGTGAACGCCGACCACGCCCCACCGCGCCGTCGTCTTCAAGTTCTTGCTGCGGACTGCGAGCAACAAGATCAATTGGCGCCTTCTTCAGGACGCCGAATGGGGGCGCACAGCATGAAAGCCCAGCTGGAAATAGCAGACGAGGCTGCGTTATGCTGCCGGGCCGGCAAATCGTTGAAGCTATAGGCTCGTTTAAGAGATCACGAGGAAACCACTGATGCGTATTGTCAATGTTGCCGCCGCCCAGATGGGGCCGATCCAGAAAGCCGACAGCCGCGAGGCCGTGGTCAAGCGCATGATCGCGCTGATGGACGAAGCCAAGGCCAAAGGCGCCGATCTGATCGTCTATCCGGAGCTGGCGCTCACCACGTTCTTCCCACGCTGGTACGTGGAGGACCGGGCCGAGTTCGATGTCTGGTTCGAGCGCGAGATGCCGAACGCAGCGACCAAGCCGCTGTTCGAGCGCGCGGCGCAGCACCAGATGGCAATGAATTTTGGCTATGCGGAGCTGACACCCGACGGTCATCACTTCAACACCTCGATCCTGACCGACAAGTCCGGCAAGATCGTCGGCAAATATCGCAAGGTCCACCTGCCGGGTCATGTGGAGTTCGACGCCAAGCGCTCGCACCAGCATTTGGAGAAGCGCTATTTCGAACCGGGTGACCTCGGCTTCAACGTCTGGCGCACGCTGGGCGGCATCATCGGCATGGCCGTCTGCAATGACCGGCGCTGGCCCGAGACCTACCGCGTCATGAGCCTGCAGGGCGTTGAGATGGTGCTGATTGGCTACAACACGCCGTCGGTCAACGCCGAGAAGAGTGATGAGGGCATCGAGAAACGCCTGTTTCACAATCGCCTCTCCGTGCAGGCCGGCGCCTATCAGAATGCGACCTGGGTCGTTGCCGTGGCCAAGGCCGGCGTCGAGGACGGACACGCGCTGTTTGGCGGCAGCCTGATCGTCGATCCCGACGGCGAGATTGTCGCCGAGGCAAAAACGGAAGACGATGAGCTGCTGGTTCACCCCTGCGATCTCGACGCCACCACATTCGGCAAGACCACGATCTTCAATTTCGCCGAGCACCGCCGCGTCGAGCATTATGGGCTGATCGCCAGCCAAACCGGCGCGGTGCCGCCGCCGGAAGTGTGAGGCCGATGGCAGACAAGGACACATCCGGCATCTCCTTAGCCGAGCTCGATCCGCGCGACCGCTACAAGTTATTATGTGGCGTGGTGGTGCCGCGGCCGATCGCGCTGGTGACGACGCTGGACGAAAACGGAGCGGTCAACGCAGCTCCCTTCAGCTTCTTCAACGTCTTCTCCGAAAGTCCGGCGCTGATCGTGCTCGGGCTCCAGCACAAGCCGGACCACAGCCCGAAGGACACGACCCGCAACATCCATCGCGACGGCGAGTTCGTGGTTCACATGGTGGACGAGGCGCTGTCGGCGGCGATGAACGACTGTGCGGTCGATTTCCCGTCCGGTGACAGCGAGGTCGTGGCGACGGGCCTCGCGACGCTTGCTTCGGTCGACGTGAAGGTGCCGCGCCTGGCTGAAGCGCCGTTCGCGCTTGAATGCCGGCGTCACGTCGTTCTCAATTTTTCGCCCGATCGCGAGCTGCTGGTTGGGGAGGTGCTGCGGGTTCACGCCCGTGACGGCCTTGTCGACGAGGCGAACATGTATGTCGATCTCGAAGCCTATCGACCGATCGGCCGCATGTTCGGCAATCTCTACACAACGCAGCGGGATACATTCGCTCTCGTGCGCGAGAGCCATTCGCAATGGCTCGCGCGCCGGGACGTCAAAGAATTGAAGGACGCCTAGTGACGGGAGAACTGCACCGTACCGAGCGCCATCGTGACGGCCGCCTGCGTCGGGTCGATCACGGCAATGCCGAGGGCATCTTCGAGCGGACGGCGATGGCGCGCCATGCCGGCACAGCCCATTACGATGGCGCGGGCGCCGTCCTCGTCGCGCAGCGCGCGGCCGATGTCGATCATCTTGGCCAGCGTTCCTTCGCCCGAAGCGGTTTCGGCGACGCTCATGTTGAGCGGCCGCTCGCCGGCAAGGCGTTCGGTCAGGCCCATCTGCCTGAGATAACGCATGTGCCGCGGGATCGAACGCTGGGCGATGGCGATCACGCCAAAGGTTTCGGCGCGGGCCAGCGCCGTCAGCACGCCGCATTCGGCGATGCCGAACACGGGGCGGTCGGTGCCTTCGCGGCAGACCTGAAGCCCGGGATCGCTGTAGCAGGCGATGATGAAGGCCGCGGAACTGTTGTCGCTTTCGACCAGTCGGCGCAGCGGCATCGCGACGCTGTCGACGTCGGCTTGGCTCTCGATGCCGAACGGACCCTCGGCCAGCGTTTGGCAGACCACCTCAGGTCCGCCATCAAAATCGAGCGGCTTCAGCGCGTCCTCCAGCCCCCGCGTGACCGTGGGATTGGAGTTCGGATTGATGACGAGAATGCGCGGCCGGGACATGACGGTCTTCCTGCGAATGGGCGATCACTTGTCTCGAGCCTATCACGGAGTGCCTCATGACTGAACCCACCTACGACCTGATCATCCGCGGCGGCCGCGTTGCGACCACGACCGACGTGTTCGAGGCCGATGTCGCCATCTCCGGCGAGACCATCGTGGCCGTCGGCCGCGGGCTTGCGGCCGCAAAGCGCGAGATCGACGCCCGTGGCAAGCTGGTGCTGCCCGGCGGTGTCGACAGCCACGCCCATATCGAGCAATTGTCCGCTGCCGGCATCATGAACGCCGACACCTTCGAGAGCGCGACCGTCTCGGCGGCGTTCGGCGGCACCACCACGGTGATCCCATTTGCCGCCCAGCATGTCGGCATGAAGCTGCCGCAAGTGGTGGAGGACTATCACGCGCTGGCGAAGAAGGGCGCCGTGATCGACTACGCCTTTCACATGATCATCGCCGACGCGACCAGGGAGACGGTCGAGGAGCACATTCCGGCGCTGGTGAAGCAGGGTCACGCGTCGATCAAGATCTTCATGACTTACGACCGGCTCAAGGTTGACGACGAGCCGCTGCTCGACATCCTGCTTGCTGCGCGTCAATCGGGCGCGATGCTGTGTGCCCACGCCGAGAACCACGGCATCATCGCCTGGATGGTGAAGCGCCTGCTCGCGCGCGGCTACACGCTGCCGAAATACCACGCCGTCAGCCACGCCCGAGTGTCGGAGGCGGAAGCCTTCACCCGGCTGATCGGCATGGCGGCGCTGATCGACCAGCCGATCATGATCTTCCACGTCTCGACGGCCGAAGGCGCCAAGGTGATCCGGGACGCGCGCGGGCAGGGGCTCAAGGTGTTTGCCGAGACCTGTCCGCAATATCTTTTCCTCACCGCCGGCGATCTCGACAAGCCCGGCGCCGACGGCGCCAAGTGGATGTGCAGCCCGCCGCCGCGGACGCATTCGGACCAGGAGGCGCTCTGGCAGTCCCTGGCGCTCGGCGACCTCCAGACCATCTCGTCGGATCACGCGCCGTATCGTTTCGACGAGACCGGCAAGTTGCACGCCGGGCCCAATCCCAACTTCAAGCAGGTCGCCAACGGCTTGCCGGGCTTGGAAATGCGACTGCCGCTGCTGTTCGACGCAATGGTTTCGAAGGGGCGGCTGGGCCTGGAAAAATTCGTCGAGCTGACCGCGACGTCGCCGGCAAAGATCTACAATCTGCATCCGCGCAAGGGCTCAATCGCGGTCGGTGCGGATGCCGATATCGCGATCTGGGATCCGAATCGCGAGGTCACGATCGCCGACGAAATGATGCACGACCTCGCCGGCTACACACCGTTCGCAGGCCGCATGTTGAAGGGCTGGCCGGTGACCGTGCTCTCGCGCGGCCGCGTGATCGTCGATGGCAACAAATGCCTGGCGGATGCGGGCAGCGGCAAGTTCCTCGCGCGTAGCGGCGGCGAGGCGGCTAAGCCGACCGGCCGGCTCGTCGCTGACATGGATCCGGAACGGAACTTTGGGGCGAAGCTGCTGTGACGGGCGGTCCCACCAGATGAAGATCGTCATCTTCGGCGGCACGGGTTTCGTCGGCCTCAATCTCGCGGAGGCTTTGCTCACGCGTGGCCATCACGTGACACTGTACGATCGTGCACAACTCCCGCCAGCCGCGCAGCGATCTTTGGCTGACTACAAGGCGCGGCTGAAGGTCGTGCAGGGCGACATCACCGATGCGGAAGCCATCGACGCCCTCATCGCCGAAGGCGTTGATGCGATCGTGCTCGGAGCTGCGATCACCGCCGGCGATGAACTGGAGAGAGCATCGACCGCCCGCGTCCTCGAAATCAATGTGATGGCGCAAATCCCCATCCTGCTCTCCGCGATCCGTCATGGCGTGCGCCGCGTCGTCAATCTCTCGTCGGCATCGGCCTATGGCGCCACGGGTGCGCGAGTCGACGTTCTGAACGAGGAAACGCCTTGCGATCCGGTCTCGTTCTACGCCATCAGCAAGTTCACCTCGGAGCGATCGGTTGCGCGCCATGCCGAGCTCTTTGGAGGCGATTTCCTGAGTGTCCGGCTGAGCGCTCTGTTTGGCCCGTGGGAGCGACCCAGCTCGGTACGCGACACGCCAAGCCTCCAGTTCCAGATTCTGGCGGCGTTCGCCCGCGGTGAGACGGCGGTCATGCCTGAAGCGGGCATGAGGGACTGGATCTACGCTCCGGATGCCGCCGAAGCTGTGGCAATGCTGATCGAAGCCGAGCGGCCGCGCCATCGGCTCTACAACATCTCCTCCGGCGGGTTATGGCCTGCGCTGCAGTGGGGCGAAGCTTTTGCGGCATTAAATCCCGGCCTGCAATGCCGGCTCGCGGCGCCCGGTGAGAAGACTGCCATTAAACTGCATGGACCCTATCGCGCGCCGCTGGCGGTGACGCGGATCGCGGATGAGTTTGGCTGGCGCGCGCGGTGCGGCTGCGCCGAATCCGCCGCCGCGATGAGCGTCTGGTTGACGCAGCACAAGGAGTGGATCTGAGATGCGGCTGCAGGGGCGTACGGCTATCATCACGGGCGCAGCTTCGGGCATCGGCCGCGCCAGCGCGAAGCTGTTGGCGGAGGAAGGCGCGCGTCTCGCTCTTGTCGATCGCGATGCTGCGGGCCTCCAGGAGACGCTAAGCCTGCTGCGCGAAGCAACCACACATGTCGGTGATGTCGGTGAGGCAGGTTTTGCCGAAACTGTCGCGAGCGACGTGGTGGCGCGATATGGCCGGCTCGACATCCTGATGACCGCGGCAGGCTTCTCCTGCGGCGGCACGGTGCTGACCACGGATCCTGCAGACTGGGACGCAGTCTTTCGCACCAACGTTGGCGGCACCTGGCTGTGGGCGCGGGCCGCCGTACCGCAGATGCAGCGGCAGGGCAGCGGCTCGATCATCACGCTCGCATCGCAGCTCGCTTTGGCCGGAGGCAAGGGCAACAGTGCCTACATCGCCGCCAAGGGCGCGATCGTCAGCCTCACGCGCACCATGGCGGTAGATTTCGCCACCGATGGCATTCGCGTCAATGCGATCGCCCCCGGCGCGATCGACACGCCGATGCTTCGCCGCAGCTTTGCGCGTCACGCCAACGCGGACGAGGCGCGCGAAGCGTCCCGCAGCCGCCATGCCATGAAGCGGTTCGGCCGGGCGGAGGAGATCGCCCAGGCGGCGCTGCATCTGGCGAGCGACGCGTCTTCGTTCACGACAGGAACGGTGATGGTGGTCGACGGCGGATGGCTCGCCGCATGAGTGACGCGCTGATACAGCTCGAAGCCGATGTTCGCGCGGATCTTGCCAGGATCGCGCATCCCAACGCCGCGTGGCTCCCTCCAAAGCCGGGGCCGGATGGCAAGCCGTCGCTGGATGTGCTCGTCGTCGGCGCCGGGCAATCCGGCATCGCCATCGGCTTCGGTCTGATGCGCTCCCGTGTCAGCAACATCCTGCTGCTCGACAAAGCCGAGGAGGGGATGGAGGGGCCGTGGCTCACCTATGCGCGCATGCCGACGCTGCGCAGCCCAAAGGACTATACCGGCCCGGACCTCGATATTCCGAGCCTGACCTACCAGTCCTGGCACGAAGCGCGCTTCGGCAAGGAGAGCTGGCAGACGCTCGACCTGATCCCGCGCGACCATTGGGCCGAGTATCTGCTCTGGCTGCGGCGCACGGTCGGAGTGCCGGTGCACAATGGCTGTGAGCTTCTCGAGATTGCGCCGATGGCCGATGGCTTGCTCGCCGCACACGTGAAACGTGCCGACGGCGTCGAGACGCTCTATGCGCGCAAGATCGTGCTGGCGACGGGGCAGGAGGGGATGGGCAGCTGGATCATTCCGGAGCCGCTGAGCCATCTGCCAGCTGCTTCGGTCGCGACCGTCGCCGACGATATCGACTTCGAAGCTCTTCGCGGCAAGCGCGTCGCCGTGATCGGCGCCGGCGCCTCCGCGTTCGACAACGCGGCAACTGCGCTCGAGGCCGGCGCCGCTGAGGTGCATCTGCTCTGCCGCCGGGCACAGATCCAGGTGATCCAGCCCTATCGCTGGCTGACCTTTCGCGGCTTCCTGCGCCATCTCAGCGATCTCGATGATGCCTGGCGCTGGCGCTTCATGCGCACGATCCTCGAGATGCGGGAGGGATTTCCGCAGCCGACCTATGACCGTTGCGCGTGTCATGGCAATTTCACGCTGCACCAAGGCGCGCCGGTCGAGGCTGCGCGCCCGACCGATCGCGGCATCGAACTGCAAACGCCACGAGGCATCATCACGGCCGATTTCGTCATCTGCGGCACCGGCATCGACATGAACTTTGCCGGGCGCAATGAACTGTCCAGATTTGCCGGCAACATCGCGACCTGGGCCGATCGGTACCAGCCGCCGGAGGGCGAGCGCAATGCGCGGCTCGGCCGCTTTCCCTATCTCGCCGACGATTACGCCTTCACCGAGCGCATGCCGGGCGAGACTCCGTGGATCTCCGACATCCATCTCTTCGCCATCGCCTCGACCATGAGCTTCGGTCCCTCGGGATCGTCGATCAACGCGATGACGACGGCCGTCCCCAAGCTGGTCCACGGCCTGACGCGCGGCCTGTTCCGCGCCGATGTCGGGCATTACTGGGCTTCGCTGCGCGCCTATGACGTGCCGCAGGCCGTGATCAGCCGGTCGGCGCAAAATGTGGGGGAATCCCGATGATGACCCGTGCTCCGCTGCGACGAAGCGTCCCCTCGGGATTGGCGCGCAACTTGCTTCTTTCTCATCATGCCTTGCTGGCATTCTTGTCGAAATCTTGGGGAAAACGAATGCGTTTTGCGTCATTCAGGCCGGCGTCTTGTGTCGTCGCCACCGCCGCATTGCTGCTCGTCGCCACCGCGCCTGCGCGCTCGCAAACCAGGGCGGAGACGTTGCGCTATGTGACCGGCGCGTCCGTCAACACGCTCGATCCCAACATCCCCGGTTCGACCCGCGAGTCCTTCGCGCTGAGCATGAGCACGTATGACCGGCTGGTGGCATTCGGCCGCAAGCAGCTCAATGGCAAATGGGTGTTCGATCTCGACAAGATCACGGGCGAGCTCGCGGAATCCTATGACGTCAGTCCCGATGGCCTGAAGCTGACCTTCCACCTGCGCAAGGATGCCAAATTCCAGGACGGCTCGCCGGTGACCGCCGAGGACGTGAAATGGTCGCTCGACCGCTGCGTCACCGCACCGATCCTCGGCAAGGCGCAGCTGCTGACGGGGTCGTTGACCTCGGCCGACCAGTTCAAGGTGATCGATCCCCTCACCATTGAGGTGACGTTGCCCAAGCCGGACAAGCTGGCGCTGCCCAATCTTGCCACCGTCTATCCGATGATCATCAACTCCAAGGTGGCGAAGGAGCACGCGACGGCGGATGATCCTTGGGCCACGGCCTGGCTGAAGGAGCACACCGCCGGCAGCGGCGCCTATGTGGTCGAGACCTTCAAGCCGGGCGAGCAGGTTATCATCAAGCGTAACGACGACTGGAATCGCGGCTCGCCCGACAAGCCGGCGTTTTTCAAGCGCGTGATCGTGCAGTCGGTGCCGGAGCCGGCGACTCGCGCCAATCTGGTCGAGCGCGGCGATGCCGATCTCGTCGTCGATCTCCAGGCCAGCGACGTGCAGTCGCTCGAGGCCAAGGGCAAGCTCAAGGTGGTCTCGACGCCGCAATACAATGCGATCACGTTCGTCTCGATGAATAACCAGATTCCGCCCTTTGACAACGTCAATGTACGCCGCGCCATTGCCTTCGCGTTGCCCTATGACGACATGTTCAAGGCCGCACTGTTCGGCCGCGGCGCGCCGCTGTTCGGCGCGAACTGGCCGGACGGCAAGCCGCTGAACGGCATCTATCCGTTCCAGGCACCGGTGAAGATCGATCTCGACAAGGCGCGGGAATATCTCAAGGCCGCGGGCCTTCCCGAAGGCTTCTCGACCACCTTCAGCTTCAACGTCGGCCAGGCCTCGACTGCGGAGCCGATGGCGGCTCTCGTCAAGGAGTCGCTTGCCAAGATTGGCATCAAGGTTGACATCCAGAAGCTGCCGGACGCGCAGATGTCAACGCAGATCAACGAGAAGAAGCTGCCCTTGTTCACCGAAGGCATCGTCGCCTGGCTGCCTTCGACGGACTATTTCTACCGCAACTTCTACACCGGCAATCAGCGTTGGAATTACAGCTCGATCAACAATCCCGATCTGGCCGCAATCGCGCAGGAAGCCCGCTTCGAGCCGGACAAGGCCAAGTACGAGGAGGACGGCCGCAAGCTGAATGCGATCCACTTCAGCGAGATGCCGCAGATCCCGCTGTGGCAGCCCAACCAGGATGCGGTGATGGCCTCCTCGATCGAGGGCTATACCTACGAGTTTCACCGCCAGGTCGACTACCGCGATGTCAGCCGCAAGTGACGGCAGCAGACGGGAAGGACGCTAAAGGGTGACAAGCGGTCTTGGTGCAACGATGGTGCGGGCGGGCAGGCGGCTTTTGTCGTCGCTGCCGGCGCTGTTCGGTGTGCTGGTCTTCACTTTTCTCCTGATGCGCGTCCTGCCCGGAGACCCCGCGGTGTTCTTCGCCTCGGGGCCCAATGCGGGCAAGGAGGAGATCGAGCAGATCCGCAAGCAGATGGGCCTCAACAAGTCGGTGCCGGAGCAGCTCGTGTTCTATCTTTCCGACATCGGCCACGGCAATCTCGGCCGTTCGATGATGACCGGGCAGCCGGTACTGAAGGATCTGCGGGAGCGCCTGCCGGCTTCGCTCGAACTCACCTTCACCGCACTGTTGATCGCCCTCATTGCGGCCGTGCCGCTCGGCGTCCTTGCGGCGCTGCGGCCGGGATCGCTCGTCGATCACGGCGTGCGGATGTTCTGCGCGCTCGGCGTCTGCGTGCCGACCTTCGTCTCGGGCCTGCTGCTGATCTACGTCTTCTACTACCTGCTCGGGCTTGCGCCCGATCCGACCGGGCGGATCGATGTCTTCACCTCGCTGCCGCCGCAGCGCACCGGCTTCCTTTCGATCGACTTCCTGCTCGCCGGAGACATCGACGGCTGGTGGGCGGCCTGCAAGCAGTTGATCCTGCCGGCGGTGAGCATGGCACTATTCGTCATCGCACCATTGGCGCGGATCACGCGGGCCTCGATGCTGGTCTCGCTCGGCAGCGATTTCGTACGCACCGCGCGCTCGGTCGGGCTATCCTGGCGCAAGGTGGTCGTCACCTATGCGCTGCGCAACGCGATCCTGCCCGTCATCACCATCGCCGGAATCGTGTTCTCGACCATGTTAGGCGCCAATGTTCTGGTGGAGAAGGTGTTCTCCTGGCCGGGCGTCGCGTCCTACGCGCTCGATGCGCTGCTGTCCTCGGACTATGCGCCGGTGCAGGGATTCGTGCTGCTGATGGCGAGCGTCTTCGTGCTGGTCAATCTGGTCGTCGACATCTGTTACGGCATCGCCGATCCCAGGGTGTCGATCGAATGACCAGCGCAACTCTGCGGCATTCGATCTGGATCCTGCGCGGAAATCCGCTCACCGGCATCGCCGCGGCGGGTGTTCTCCTGTTCGTTCTGGTCGCCATCTTCGGGCCGTGGATCGCGCCCTATGATCCCGTGGTCTCGAATGTGTCGGAGGCGCTGCTGCCGCCGAGTGCAGCCCATATCGGCGGCACGGATCAACTCGGACGCGACGTGTTCAGCCGCCTCGTCATCGCAGCGCGGCTCGACCTTGCAATTGCGGTCTCTGCGGTCTGCATCTCCTTCGTGCTCGGCGCCGTCATCGGCTCGTTCTGCGGCTACGCCGGCGGCAAGCTCGACCGCGCGGTCGGCCGCTTCGTCGACGTGATGATGGCTTTTCCGCTGTTCGTGCTGGCGATGGCAATGGTCGCCGCGCTGGGAAACCGGATCGAGAACATCGTGATCGCGACCGCGATCATCAATCTTCCCTTCTACATCCGCTTCGCGCGGGCGGAGGTCAACGTCAGGCGCAACGTCGGCTGGGTTGAGGCCGCGCGCGCCTGCGGCGAGAGCCATTTCTCGGTGGTGCTGCGCTTCCTGCTTCCGAACATCCTGCCGGCGATGGCGGTGCAGATTTCGCTCAATCTCGGCTGGGCGATTCTGAACGCGGCCGGCCTCTCCTTCATCGGACTCGGCGTCAAGCCGCCGACGCCGGAATGGGGCATCATGGTCGCGGAAGGCGCACGCTTCATCTCGACCGGACGGTGGTGGCTGGTGGCGTTCCCGGGCCTGGCACTGATGATGGCGGTGCTGTGCTTCAATCTCTTGGGCGACGGGATGCGGGACATTCTCGATCCCCGCATGCGCACATGAGCGAGAAACTGCTCAGCATCGACGACCTCCACGTCTCGTTCTCGACGCGGCGTGGAATGGTCGAGGCCGTGCGCGGGGTCACGCTCACGGTCGAGGCCGGCGAGATGCTCGGCCTTGTCGGCGAGAGCGGTTCGGGCAAGTCAGTTACCGGCTTTGCAACGACGCGTCTGCTGGATGCGGCCGGGCGCGTCACTGCCGGAAAGATCCTATTTCGCGGGCAGGACGTCACGAAACTTCGAGGCGAGGACCTTCGTCAGCTGCAAGGCGCCGCCATGTCGATGATCTTCCAGAACCCGCGCGCCGCGCTCAATCCGATCCGGGCGATCGGCTTGCAGATCGCGGACGCGATCCTGACACGCAAGCGGATATCGAAGGACGCCGCGCGCGCCGAGGCGCTCGAGCTGCTGCGCGCGGTGGAGATACGCGACCCCGAGACGCGGATGAATGCCTATCCGCATGAACTCTCCGGCGGCATGTGCCAGCGCGTCATGATCGCGATCGCGATTTCCTGCAGTCCCGCGCTGTTGATCGCCGACGAGCCGACCACCGGGCTCGACGTCACGACGCAGAAGGTGGTGATGGATCTCTTGGCGGACATTGCCGCCGCGCGCGGCATGGCGACGATTTTGATTACGCACGATCTCGGTCTTGCAGCGCGCTATTGCCGCCGCATCGCCGTCATGGAGCGCGGACGTATCGTCGAGGAGGCAAGCCCGCAGGCCCTGTTCGGCGCCCCGCAGCACGCCTACACCAGGCGCCTGGTCGCGGCCTCGCCCACCGCGGTCTCGCGGATCGAGGATCTCGTGACGGAAGAGGAAAGGGAGGGTTACGCTGCGATCGTCAGCAAGCCCAGGCAGGAGCTCGCGGCAGGCACGCCGCCGCTCCTTGAGGTGCGGAAGCTTGCAAAGCGCTTTGATCAGGGGGCGGCCGCGGTTGCGGACTTCTCCATGACGATGGCCGGCGGCGAAAGCGTCGGGCTCGTCGGCGAATCCGGGTCCGGCAAGAGCACGACGTCGCGCATGATCTGTCGTCTGATCGATCCAAGCGAAGGCGACATCGTGTTCGACGGGCAGTCGATCGGTCATGTGGCGGCGCGCGACTTTCACCGCTCGCGCTTCCGCAAAGACATCCAGATGGTGTTCCAGGACCCGAACGAGAGCCTCAACCCGCGCTTCACCGCCTTTGACTGCATCGCCCATCCCTTGATGCGGCTTGATGGTTTGCGGGCGGGCGACGAATTGCGCCGGCGGGTGAATGAATGCGCGGAGCGGGTGGGATTGCCGCTGGATCTCCTGCCGCGCTTTCCGCACCAGCTCTCCGGTGGCCAGAAGGCCCGTGTCGGGATCGCCCGCGCCATCGCCTGCCGGCCGCGGCTTCTGGTGCTGGACGAGCCGACCGCCGCGCTCGACGTCTCGGTGCAGGCGGTGGTGCTGCAATTGCTGGACCGGTTGCGGCGCGAGAACGACATCGCGCTATTGTTCGTCAGCCATGATCTCAACGTGGTGCGCATGCTGTGCGACCGTACCATCGTGCTGCGCAATGGCGGCATCGTGGAGCAGGGCGAAAGCCGGGCGCTGTTCGATAATCCGAAGACGGACTACACGCGCAAGCTGGTCGAGGCGATTCCCCATTTCGAGGCCGGGCCGGCTCTGGCGGCGGCTCTTTGATATCGGAGTGCCGCAGAAATCAGATGAGTTCCTGCAAGCGAAGGTCCGGTTAGTGGCACACCATTTGCACGCTAATGGGCTCGGTTTCACCTGTCCTTGGCCAACGAAGGGCCGGCATCACGACATTATTGGGAGGACTTCATGGATCGCAGGACCATATTGAAGGGACTGGCTGGCGCGGGCGGCCTGGCGCTGACGGGTGGCCTCTCGGCTCCTGCGCTGTCGCAAGGCGCGGCAGCCCGCACCCTGCGTTTCGTGCCGCAGGCCAACCTTGCCAATTTCGATCCGATCTGGGGTACGCAATACGTCGTGCGCAACGCCGCCGCGATGGTCTGGGACACGCTCTACGGCATCGATTCCTCGTTCCAGCCGCAGCGGCAGATGGTCGAATCCGAGGAAGTGACGGACGACGGCACGACCTGGACATTCAAGCTGCGGCCGGGACTCAAATTCCACGACGGCGAGCCGGTGCTGAGCAAGGACGTCGTCGCGAGCCTGACGCGCTGGTCGGCGCGCGACCCGATGGGCCTGATGCTTAAGGCGCTCCAGCAGGAGCTCACCGCCGTCGACGACCGTACCTTCAAATGGGTGCTGAAGCAGCCCTTTCCGAAAATGCTGTTCGCGCTGGGCAAGAACAACTCGCCATGCGCCTTCATCATGCCGGAGCGCATCGCGCAGACCGACCCGTTCAAGCAGATCTCGGATTATATCGGCTCTGGCCCACTGAAATTCGTCAAGGGCGAATGGGTTCCGGGCGCAAAAGCCGTGTTCGAGAAATTCGCGGACTATGTGCCGCGGCAGGAGAAGCCGTCGTGGTTCGCTGGCGGCAAGCAGGTGATGATCGATCGCGTCGAATGGGTGATCATGCCGGATCCGGCGACCGCGGCAGCCGCGTTGCAGAACGGCGAGATCGACTGGTGGGAAAACCCGATCGCGGATCTGGTCCCGGTCCTGAAGAAGAACAAGAACATCAGCGTCGATATCGGCGATCCCCTCGGCAATATCGGCTCGTTCCGCATGAATTTCCTGTATCCGCCCTTCAACGATGTGCGGGCGCGGCGCGCGGTGCTGATGGCGCTCAGCCAGGAAGACTATATGCGCGCGATCGTCGGTGACGACAATTCGCTCTGGAAGCCGCTGCCGGGCTATTTTACGCCGGACACGCCGCTTTACACCGACGTGGGTGGCGACATCCTGAAGGGCAAGCGCGATCTCGACGCGGCCAAGAAGCTGCTTGCCGAGAGCGGCTATTCCGGCCAGCCGGTGACGTGCCTTGTCGCGCAGGATCAGCCGATCACCAAGGCGATGGGCGACGTGACCGCGGACCTCCTCAAGAGGCTCGGCATGAACGTCGACTTCGTGGCGACGGACTGGGGCACGGTCGGCTCCCGCCGCGCGCAGAAGACACCGCCCGGACAGGGCGGCTGGAACATGTTCCACACCTGGCATGCAGGCGCGGATTGCGTCAATCCGGCACCGTACACCGCCATTCGTGCCAATGGTGACAAGGCCTGGTTCGGCTGGCCCACCAGCCCCGGCACAGAGAAGGAAGTCACGTCCTGGTTCGAGGCCAAGAACCTCGACGAGGAGAAGGCCGCCATCGGTCGTCTCAACAAGGCGGCGATGGATGACGTCGTCTACGCCCCGACCGGCTTCTTCCTGGGCTACACCGCGTGGCGCAAGAACGTCTCCGGCGTTGCCAAGGGACCGGTCCCCTTGTTCTGGAACGTGACGAAGTCGGCATGATCGCGCGCTGAAGAGATGCTCTCTTACATCCTCCGGCGTATCGTCTCGACCTTGCCAGTGATGGCCATCGTCGCGCTGTTCGTGTTCAGCCTGCTCTACATCGCGCCGGGCGATCCGGCTGTGGTGATCGCGGGCGATCAGGCAAGCCCGGAGGATGTGGAGCGCATTCGCCAGAGCCTCGGTCTCGACCGGCCCTTCCTGATCCAGTTCGGAAGCTGGGTCTGGCGGATCCTGCACGGCGATCTCGGCACCTCGATCTTCACCAACCTGCCGGTCTCGACGATGATCGGGCAGCGTCTCGGACCGACGCTGTCGCTGATGATGGTGACGCTTCTGCTCACGATCGTGGTTGCGGTGCCGCTCGGCGTCGTGGCGGCGTGGAAGGCCGGCAGCCTGATCGACCGTGTCATCATGGGCTTTGCCGTGTTCGGCTTCTCGCTGCCTGTCTTCGTGGTCGGCTACATGCTCGCCTACATCTTCGCGCTGGAACTGGAATGGCTTCCGGTGCAGGGCTATACGCCGCTCGCGCAAGGCTTCTGGCCCTGGCTCGAGAACCTGATTCTGCCGGCGATCGCGCTCGGCTGCGTCTACATCGCGCTGATCGCGCGCATCACTCGCGCCACCATGCTCGAAGTGCTTCAGCAGGACTATATCCGCACCGCGCGCGCCAAAGGGCTCGGGCAGGGCGGCATCCTGTTCATTCACGCCCTGAAGAATGCGGCGGTGCCGATCGTCACGGTGATCGGGATCGGCATTGCGCTCCTGATCGGCGGCGCAGTGGTGACCGAAAGCGTGTTCGCGATTCCCGGCCTCGGCCGGCTCACGATCGATGCAATCCTGCGCCGCGATTATCCTGTGATTCAGGGCATCGTCCTGTTGTTCAGCTTCGTCTACGTCCTCGTCAATCTGATGATCGACGTCATCTATACGCTCGTTGACCCGAGGATTCGCTATTGACCGATACGACCGTTAGCCCGCAATCGCTTCCGGCCGACTTCGTCGTCGCGCCGCAACTGCCCGAAATCTTTCGGCCGGTCGTCATCCGTCGTGGCTTGGTAGGGTTGCTGCGGGGCCATCCGACGGTTGCGATCGGCGGCGCGCTGCTGCTGACGCTCGTCCTGATCGCAGTCTTCGCGCCCTATCTCGGAACGGTCGATCCGACCGCGCTCGCGCCCGCCAAGCGCACCCGCGCGCCGTCGGCCAATTTCTGGTTCGGCTCCGACGTGCTCGGCCGCGACATCTATTCACGCGTGCTCTTCGGCGCGCGGGTCTCGCTCACGGTCGGCCTGTCGGTCGCGATATTCGCGTCGGCGGCCGGTCTTGCCATCGGCATCGTCTCCGGCTTCATCCGCTGGGCCGACGGCATCCTGATGCGCTTCATGGACGGCTTGATGTCGATACCGCCGATCCTGCTGGCGATCGCGCTGATGGCATTGACGCGCGGCAGTGTCGGCAACGTCATCCTGGCGATTACGATAGCGGAAATCCCACGCGTCTCGCGCCTCGTGCGCAGCGTGGTGCTGTCGCTGCGCGAGCAGCCCTATGTGGACGCGGCGGTGGCCTGTGGCACGCGTACGCCGATGATCATCCTGCGCCACATCCTGCCCAACACGGTCGCGCCCATGCTGGTGCAGGCCACCTATATCTGCGCCAGCGCCATGATCACGGAGGCGATCCTATCTTTCATCGGTGCCGGCACGCCGCCGACCATCCCGTCCTGGGGCAACATCATGGCCGAGGGCCGCGCGCTATGGCAGGTCAAGCCCTACATCGTGTTCTTCCCGGCAGCCTTCCTGTCGGTCACCGTGCTTGCCGTGAATTTGCTCGGTGATGGTCTTCGCGATGCGCTCGATCCGCGCATGGCCAAGAGTCTCTAGTGCCGAGGGGCTGATCGCGATGGCACTGCTCGAAGTCGACAATCTGCAAACCCACTTTCGTACGCCCGGAGGCATCAACCGCGCGGTCGACGGTGTGTCCTTCCATGTCAACGAGGGCGAGACGCTGGCGATCGTCGGCGAGTCCGGCTGCGGCAAGTCGGTGACCTCGATGTCGCTGATGCGGCTGATCCCCGAGCCGCCCGGCAAGATCGCAGGCGCCGTCCGCTTTTTGGGCAGGGACTTGCTGCAACTGTCCGAACACGAGATGCGCGCCATCCGCGGCAACGACATTTCGATGATCTTCCAGGAGCCGATGACCAGCCTCAATCCGGTCCTGACCGTCGGCCGTCAGATCCGTGAGACGCTGATGATCCATCAAGGCCTGGACAAGCAGGCCGCAGAGGCACGCGCCATTGAGATCCTGATTCTGGTTGGCATTCCCGAGCCGAAGCGGCGCGTGCGCGAATATCCGCATCAGCTTTCCGGCGGCATGCGCCAGCGCGTGATGATCGCGATTGCGCTTGCCTGCAACCCAAAACTGCTGATCGCGGATGAGCCGACCACCGCGCTCGACGTGACCATCCAGGCGCAGATCCTCAAGCTGATGCTGGACCTCAAGCGCCGGGTCGGTGCCGCGATCATCCTGATCACCCACGATCTCGGCGTCGTCGCCGAGATCGCCGAACGCGTCATGGTGATGTATGCAGGCCGCAAGGTCGAGGAGGCGCCGGTCGCAGATTTGTTTCGCTCGCCGCGCCATCCCTATACGCAGGGCTTGCTCGGCGCGGTGCCGAGGCTCGGCTCCTCCCTGACTGGCACCGCGCGGCGGCTGGCCGAGATTCCCGGGCAGGTGCCCGATCTCAGAAAGCCGATATCCGGCTGCGTCTTTGCCGGGCGCTGTTCGCTCGCGACTGATCTGTGCCGCCAATATGCGCCGGGGCTTGAGGAAAAGGGGCCTCGCCACGTTGCCGCCTGCCACTACGCCATCAAGGGAGCCGCCGCGGCATGAGTCCCCCGCTGCTCCAGGTCAACGACCTCAAGAAGCATTTTCCGGTCAAGACCGGCCTGTTCGGGCGCAGGTCCGAATGGGTCTACGCGGTGGATGGCGTGTCCTTTGAGATCGCGCGCGGCGAGACGCTGTCGCTGGTCGGGGAGTCCGGCTGCGGCAAGTCGACGGTCGGCCGCGCCATCCTGCGGCTGTTCGACATCACCTCGGGCCAGGTGATCCTCGATGGCCAGCGTATTGACGACGCCGCGCCGAGCACGATGCGCCAGATGCGACGCCGGGTGCAGGTCGTGTTCCAGGACCCGTTCTCGAGCCTCAATCCGCGGATGCGCGTGCGCGACATCCTGGCCGAGCCGATCCGCAATTTCGGCCTCGCCAAGTCCGCAGCCGATCTCGAGATGCGTGTCACGGATCTGATGGACATTGTGCGCCTGCCGCGCGAGGCGCTGAGCCGCAGGCCGCACGAATTCTCGGGCGGCCAACGTCAGCGCATCGGCATCGCACGGGCGCTTGCCGCCGAGCCCGAACTGATCGTCTGCGACGAAGCGGTCTCGGCGCTCGACGTCTCGGTCAAGGCGCAGATCGTCAATTTGTTGCAAGATCTCCAGAACAAGTTCGGTCTGGCGCTGCTGTTCATCAGCCATGATCTTGCGATCGTCGAGCACATGACCCATCGCGTCGCGGTGATGTATCTCGGCAAGATCGTCGAGGTGGCGCCGCGCCGGGAGATCTTTGCCGCGCCGAGACATCCCTATACCAAGGCGCTGCTCTCCGCGGTGCCGGTGCCCGAGCCTGGTGCCGAGCGCAATCCCATTATCCTTGGCGGTGACGTGCCAAGCCCGATCAACCCGCCGAGCGGATGCCGCTTCCACACCCGTTGTCCTTACGTCTTCGACCGCTGCCGGGCAGAGGAGCCGCAACTTCGTTCGAGCGGCAGCGAGCAGTGGGTGGCGTGCCATCTCGACGCACTGCCGCAGGGTTAGAGCTGCGCGGCGTCCCTGAACTGTATGGTCGCTAGCGCGGCGGCGCACGCGCTGCACAACGTGCAGGCGTACCGGAATTTCAAGTCCTTAGCGCCTTTATTCCGCCTGTGGTGAAGCGGTGAACCTTGAAGCCATATCGAGATGGCAGGTCCGCCCCTGGGCGCTATCTCCTCGTGCCCCGCTGCTCTAAAAACGACGGCCCAGATCCCGGAATGTGTGCGCAATGAACCTTCTATCACGGCGGGAAATCCTCGGAACGGTCGCGTCTGTTGCCGCGCTGGCCGCATGGCATGGCCGCGCATGCGCGAACGATTATCCTTCTCGCCCGATCCGGCTGGTGATCCCGTATGCGGCGGGTGCTGCGGGTGATCAGATCGGCCGGCCTTGGGCCGACAGGGCGGCCTCGCTGCTCGGGCCGATTTATGTCGAGAACCTGGGCGGCGCCGGCGGGGCGGTCGGCTCTGCCGTAGTGGCCCAGAGTGCGCCCGACGGCTATTCGCTGCTGCTCGGCAATGGCAGCACGCAGGTCATGATACCGTTGTCCTCGGCGCGCACGGCCTACGATCCGATCCGTGATTTCCGGGCTATCTATCGCCTGATCACCAGTACGCTTGCCTTCGTCGTGAATCCCTCGCTCCCGGTCAGGGATATGCAAGAGCTGGCGGCTTACGTGAAGAACAATCCCGGCAAGGTTTCCTATGGCACGCCAGGCGTCGGCACCGGCAATCATCTGGTCGGCGAGATGTTCAGGCGGCAATCGGGCACCGAAGCCGATATCGTCCACATTCCCTACCGCGGCATGGCGGCCGCAACCAACGACCTCGTCAGTGGCGAGATCCCCGCGATGATCGCCGTCGTATCGGGCAACCTCGTGCAATTGCACCGCGCCGGCAAACTGCGCATACTGGCCGTGACGAGCCGCAATCGCTTGAGCGGCGCGCCGGAAATTCCGACGGTCACAGAGGCCGGCATGCCGGACCTCAGCTATGCCGGATGGTTCGGCTTGTTTGCGCCGAAGGCAACCCCGGATGAGATCGTGAACCGCGTATCCGCGGCGACCCGCAGCGCGATGGCCGATCCTTTGCTACAGGAAACCTACCGTTCGCAAGGCATGGAGCCGGATGCCGATTCCAGCCCGGACAAATTTCAGCGATTGGTGGAGGACGAACTGAGGCGCCTGGCTCCCATCATCAAGTCGATCGGGCTGAAGCGGGATTGAAGACCAGCGATGCCGGCCGTGCGGCGGCAAAAAAGGGGCCGTCCTTTTGGGGAAGGACGGCCCTGAGGCTCGCAGGCCTGGGAGGAGAGGCTCGAGCCGTGACTGGTGGGGGTCTCAGTCACTCACACTTGCAACATCGCCGATCCGGCGGACAAAATATTTCACGAACCGAGGAAGTTTCTCATTTCGCATGATTCACGCTGGCCCATTGCGGCGGTACGAGACAAATAGGTGCGCATGGGGGCGGGATTACCGCCGAACGCCGCGATCGAAGACGGTTCGTTCCGCCTGGCACATCGCCAGCGTGCGGGTGTATCGCCCGTGATGCGCTTGAAGACGGTCGAAAAATGCGCCTGCGTGCAGAAGCCGACGGCCAGCGCGATCTCGGCCAGAGGCATCCTGGAATTCGACAACAGTGATTTCGCATGTTCGACGCGCTGGTGCAGGAGGTACTCGCGCGGCCGGTATCCCGTCGCTGCACGAAACTGTGCCGCAAAGTGCATGCGCGACAGTCCCGCGACCCGGGCCAGATCGGACAAGCTGATGCAGTCGCCGTAGTGCGTCCGGACATACTCCTCGACGCGCCGCAGCCGCCATTTCGGCAAGGCATTGATCTTCGCACGTGGCGGTTCACGCCGGGCAACGTGCAGCGCCAGCGTCTGGCCGATGCAGTGCGCGAATTCCTGGTCGGTCGAGTTGCCTTGGTCGGTCAACGCCTTTGCGAGCTGCGCGGCGAACGGGTCGCGCAACAGCACGAGGTCGTTGAGGCCTTCGGGGGTCGAAGCCTCCGTTCCGGACTGGACGGATGGAAAGCAGCCGACCCGAATGTGGAAGTGCAGGAAATCGCAGGGAGCATCGAACTGCGCGCTGAGTTGCTGCGAGGGGCCGCCGACATACAGCGAGCCCGCCGGCATGATGCCGTCGAAAATCCTCTGAGTGCCCCTGGTCAGCTTGAGACGGGTCGTCTTCAATGCGATGGATATGAAGTACCGATCGGGTGGTGTCGTCGCCTCTTCGCGCCTTGCGGCAGGTCGCGCGCAAGTCCAGCGCGAGATCGTGATGTCCTCGGCGGCGATCCCGGTTTGCTCCGGCTCGCGCCACGTTCGCTCGTGAGGAAAGCCGCGCGTCGGCTGGGGCAAGTCGGTTTCGGATTGGCAGGCTTCATGGCTGAACCAGGCGCCGGCCGTTTGCATATCGGTGAGCATCGTTCGTTCCGTTTCCTGAGTGCCGTGGCAGCCGGCGCGGTTGCCGGACGCCGAATGCAGCACTTCGATGCTCAAACGATATGGCTGATCCTGTCCCGAAGCTCGTTAGAGATGCTTAAGGGTTGTTAGAACTTGCAAGCGTGCGTAGTGCGACCGCATGTCGCAAAACCGCCAATTGCGCCAAAGAGATCAATGGCTTGCAGGTCGAGGTCCGGTTCGGGCGGCTGTTAGTGACGACACGATGCGAACAAGACGGGAGGCATGGTGCCGCCGGCGAACGCGCGTGCCCGCACGAACAGGCGGACCTCGGTCTGGGACATGCGGTGGCGGGCCGGTTTGTTTTGTCCCCATCACGCAGCATCCTTCGACTTGCGCGACGGATGCATCTCTTCGGCTGGCCAAGTCCGCCGTTACGGCTCTATCCGGTCGGGATCACCGGAGAGGAGGTCTGGGTTGGTGCGGGGGGCGGGACAGTCGGGCATTGTGCTCCTGTTTTGCCCGACGAGTCAAAGCCACACGCGACGTGGATTTGGCTTGAGAAGCGGTGTGGATTTGGCTTTAGAAACAAGCGTATCCCTACTGTGATGGGGTTGTTTTCGCGTCCTTTAATCCAGCAACCGGCGGGCAGCGTCACGAAATCCTGTCCGAATTGAATATCAACCGCGTCCGGTTGGCGCATGAGCATGCTGCGCTGCCTTCAACCCTGGCGGCGCAGAAAGCCCGTGATCGTGACCTTTTCCCAGATCCCGGCTGCGGCAAAGGGATCTGCACTGTTGAAGGCTTCGACCTCCGCGCGGCCAGGGGACTCGATCAGGAACAGGCTGCCAATCATTGTCGCGCCGTCGTCCGAGACGAGTGGGCCCGACATCACGATCTTGACGCCAAAGCGCGAGGTGTCGCTCAGGAACGCCTTGTGGGCGTCGTAATTGGCAAGCCGGGTCGGAAGCGCGCCGGCGCGGTCGAGGGCGTGAATTGCAAACAGCATGGTGTCTCCGTTTCTTGGGACGGCCGCAAGGGCGGCCGTCCGAGTTTGCCTTGATAGGTCGCCCTATTTGCCGCCGAGCTTGCCGGCGTCCTCGAAGGTCGGGCAGTTCCGCTGCTCCAGCGGAACGTCGAACGGCTGGTAATTGTCCTTGGTGATCACGGTCGGCTTCAGCACGATCTCGTTGATGACCGGCTGGTTGCGCAAGCTGCGGATCGCCATCATGGTGCCGAGGCACCCTTGCGCAAATCCGTTGTAGTCGCCGCTTGCGAGCAGCTTGCCCGACTTGATCGCATCGATCGCCTCCTTGGTGCCGTTGATGCCGATCACCTGCGCCTTGCGGTTGGCACCGTCGAGCGCCTCGATTGCGCCGACAGCCATGGCGTCGTTGGCGGCGAGCACGCCGTCGATCTGCGCGTTCGACTGCATCAAATTCTCCATCACCTGGAGCGCCTGGAGCCGCTGATAGTTGCCGGGCTGCGAGGCCATGAGTTTTGCGCCGCTGTTCTCCTTCAGCGCGTCGTTGAAGCCGCGGACGCGGTCGACATTGGTCAGCGAACCCTTGACGCCCTCGATGATGACGATGTTGCCCTTGCCGCCCAATGTCTTGAGCAGGAAGCGAGCGGTCTCCAGCCCCAGGCTGTAATCGTCGGCACCGACGAAGGAGATGAACTTGCCGCCGGCGGAGCGGTCGGTGATGTTGACGACGGGGATCTTGGCCTCGTTGATCTTCTCGACGCCCGGCACCATCGCCTTGTAATCGACCGGCGTGAAGACGATGGCGCTCGGCTTCTTCACCACGACGTCCTCGATCTGGCTGAGCTGCTCGGGGATCGAATCCGGCTTGGTCGGGATGTATTGCAGCGTCTTGGCGTTCAGCGTCTTTGCCATGTTATCGGCGCCGACCCGCACTGTCTGGAAGAACGGGTTGGTCTGGTTCTTGGTGAAGACGGCGATGGTCTCGCCGTCCGCACGCGCTTGTGTAGTGAACGCAGCGGCCATCAGCAGCGGCAGTGCCAGGTAACCCAGTCTCATGTTGCCTCCATCCCTCGTTTTGCTTGTTGAACTTTCAAGAAACTCATTGCGCGCGGCGCCGGGTCTTCATGTCGAGCCAGACCGCGAGAATGACGATGATGCCGGTCACGAGCGGTTGCCAATTGGCACTGACCGCCAAAAGGTTCATGCCATTCAGCACCAGGGTCAGGATCAATGCGCCGATGAAGGTGCCGAACACGGTGCCGACGCCGCCGAACAGCGAGGTGCCGCCGATCAGCACGGCGGCGATCGCCGGCAGCGTCAGGCTTTCACCGATGTCGGCCTCCGCCGAATTGAGCCGCGACAGGAAGATGATCGACGCGAGCCCCGCCATCGTGCCGGAGACGGCGTAGACCAGCAGCAGGCGGCGCGCGACCGGGATGCCGGAGAGCCGCGCCGCGACCGGATTGGCGCCGATCGCATAGATCTCCTGACCCCAGATCGTCCGCTGGGCAAACAGCGTTCCGATCCCGAGGAACACCAGCAGCAGATAGACCGGAATGGGGAGGCCAAACAGATAGCCGCTGCCGATCTGGCGGAATCCTGCCGGAAAGCCGTGAAGAGTCTCGCCCGCCATGTACCAGTAGGTCAGGCCGTTCAGCACCCAGAGCATGCCGTAGGTGGCGATGAAGGAGGGGATGCGCAGCGCGGTGACCATCACGCCGTTGAGCAGCCCGACGATGCCGCCGCAGGCAAGCCCGGTGAGGATGCCGAGTGCCGGCGAGCCGGTCTTGTGGATCACGGTCCCGGCGATACAGGCCGACAGCGCGACATTGGCGCCGACGGAGAGATCGAGGCCCGCGGTCAACACCACGAGGGTCAAGCCCGAGGCGATGAAGAACGTCAGGCTTGCCTGCCGCAGCACGTTGAGGATGTTGCCGAGGCTGAGGAAGGAATCGCTCAGCACGGCCAGCACCGCGCAGATCAGGAGTGCGGCGAGCAGGCGATAGAACACCTGGATCGCGTCCTGCGACAGGAAGGAGCGGGGCGGCGCGATGGCGTCTTTGGTAATGTCGGTCATGCGCGGCTCCGAAGGCCGTCCAGGAACAGTGCGACGATGACGAGGACGCCGACGCTTGCGACCTGCACCGAGGACGGCAGCGAGATCAGATTGAGTCCGTTGCGCAGCACGCCGACGGAGATAACGCCGAGCAAGGTGCCGAGCAGCCAGCCGTTGCCGCGCTCGAACGAGGTGCCGCCGACCGCCACGGCTGCGATCGCGTCGAACTCGAGGCCGAGGCCGGCGGTCGGATGACCGGAATTCATTCGCGCGGTCATCAGCAGGCCGGCGATGCCGGCCATGGCGCCGCCGATCGCGTAGACCGCGATCAGGAGCCGGTTCGGCGAAAGGCCGGCATAGCGTAGCGCCTCGCGATTGCCGCCGAGCGCGAAGATGTAGGTGCCGAAGCGGGTATGATAGAGCAGCGTGTGAAACCCTGCATAGGTCACCAGCGCCATCACGATCGGAACAGGTACGCCCAGCAGCGTTGCCGAATAGATGTCGCGCACGCTGTGAGGGATGCCGACCACGCTCTGGCCGTCGCTGACAATCAGGGACAGGCCCTGCGCCATGCCGAGCGTGCCGAGCGTCGCGACGAAAGGTGGGATGCCGAGGATCGCCACCAGCCAGCCGTTGATGGTACCGAAGGCCGCACCGACCAGCAGGCCCGCGCCGAGGCCCAGCAGCATCGACTGGGTTGCGAGCGATACGATGGCGACGCAGAGCGAGGTCAGCGTCAGCACTGCGCCCATCGACAGGTCGAGCCCCTCGGTCATGATGATCAGCGTCATCGGCAGCGCCAGCATGGTCAGGATCGTCGACTGCACCAGAACGTTGGAGAGGTTGGCGACCGAAAGAAATCCGGGTGCGATCACGCCGAACAGCGCGACCAGGAGCACCAGTACGACGGCAACGCCGGGAATGCGTTGCAGTGGATTGGGCTGTGAAACGACCGCGGCCTCACGCATGATGCATTCCCAATCGCACGATGTTCTCCTCCGTCAGCTCGCTGCGCGTCAGATGTCCGGCGATGCGGCCCTCGCGCATCACATAGGCGCGGTCGCAGACATGGCAGATCTCGACCTGCTCGGACGAGATCATCAGGGCGGCGGCGCCTTCGGCCACCAGCCGGTCGATCAGCGCAAAAATCTCGGATTTGGCGCCGATATCGATGCCTCGAGTCGGCTCGTCGAATATGAAGAGTTTTGAACCGGCAGCCAACCATTTGCCAATCACGACCTTCTGCTGGTTGCCACCGGAGAGCAGGCCGACGGTCTGCCGTGCGCTCGGAGTGGCGATTCTGAGCTGTCGGATCAGGCCCTCTGATGTGCGCTGCGCGCGGCGCTGGTCGAACAGGCCGCGCGGGAACAGTTTTCGCAGCGCCGAGACCACGAGATTGTCGCCGACCGAGCGCAGCAGCGCGAGTCCCTCGCTCTTGCGGCTCTCCGGGATCAGCGCGATACCCCGGCGGGCTGCGACGTCGGGCTCCCCGATGATGGGCTTGCCGTCGAAAACGATCTCGCCGGAGGTTATGGGATCGGCGCCGAAAATGGCGCGCGCGACCTCGCTGCGTCCCGAGCCGACCAGCCCGCACAGGCCGACGATCTCGCCTCGGCGCACCTCGATGTTGATATCCGAAATCCCGGTGGACGAGGCCAGGCCCTTGACCTCGAGCAACACCTCGCCGGGCTTGTCGACAAAATTGCGCGGATAGGTCATGTCGACGTTGCGCCCGACCATCATGCGGACGAGCTGGTCCGGGGTGACGTCGGCGGGACGGACGCCGTCGATGCGGCGGCCGTCGCGCAGCACTGTGATGCGGTCGCCGAGCGCGAATACTTCCGCCATGCGGTGCGAGATATAGACGATGGAAACGCCGTCGGCCTTCAGCCGCGCGATCAGCGCGAATAGCAACTCGGTCTCGCGGTCGGAGAGCGCGGCCGTCGGCTCGTCCATCACCAAGATGCGCGCGTCCTGGCTGATCGCTTTTGCGATCTCCACCATCTGCTGCTGGGCGACGCCGAGCTTGTCGACGGTGGTGGACGGATCGATGTCGAAGCCGATCATGCCGAGCACGCGCTTGGCATCGGCCAGGATCTTGCGGCGGTCGATCGTGCCGGGAATGCGTCCCATCGGCTCGCGGCCGAGGAAGATGTTCTGTGCGATATCGAGATGGGGGACGAGCGAGAATTCCTGGAAGATCACGGCAATGCCGAGTTTCTGCGCATCCGCGGTCGAGGTGATCGAGACTTTCTCGCCCTTATGGTAGAATTCGCCGGCATCGGCGCGGTACGCGCCGAACAGCACCTTCATCAGGCTCGACTTGCCTGCGCCGTTCTCCCCTAACAGCATGTGGACCTCGCCGGGAAACACGGCAAAGGACACGTCGTCCAGCGCCTTGACGCCGGGAAACTCCTTGCTGATGCCACGCAGCTCAAACAGCGGCGCAGGCGAGGGCTCAATGGCGAATGCCGCGGTGCTCATGCGTGCGCTCTGCTTGCAAAGATCTTTCCGGGATTCATCAGGCCGTTAGGGTCGAGCGCGGTCCTGATCGACCGCATAACGTCGACGGCCTCGCCGAGCTCGTCGGCGAGATAGTCGATCTTGCCGAGCCCGATGCCATGCTCGCCGGTGCAGGTGCCGTCCATCGCAATGGCGCGGGCGACCATGCGGGCCTGAAGCGCCTTGGCGCCTTCGATCTCCTCCGGCTTTGCGGGATCGACCAGGATCAGCATGTGGAAATTGCCGTCGCCGACATGGCCGACGATCGGGGCGACAAAACCGTGCTGGTCCGCGTCCCGTCGCGTCTCGGTCAGGCACTCCGCCAGCCGCGAGATCGGCACGCAGACGTCCGTGATCACGGCGCGCGTGCCGGGCCGCAAGCCCAGCCCAGCATAGAGCGTGTTGTCGCGGGCGTGCCAGAGCCGGCTGCGGTCTTCCGCCGCCTTCGCCCAGGCAAAGCCGTGACCGTCATGCTCTGCGGCAATTGCCTCCGCGGCTTCGGCCTGCTCGGCAACGGAAGTGTCGGAGCCATGGAATTCGAAGAACAGGGTCGGGGTTTCGCGATAGCCGAGCTTTGCGTAGGCATTGATGCCGCGCATCATGACGTCGTCGAGCAGTTCGATGCGCGCCACGGGAATGGCCGACTGGATGACGGAGATGGCAGTGTCGACGGCGCCGTGCAGGCTGTCGAAGCTGCAAACGGCGGCCGATATTGCTTGCGGTACGGGATGAAGCTTCAGCGTGATCTCAGTGATGATTCCAAGCGTGCCTTCCGCACCGACGAACAGCCGGGTCAGATCGTAGCCGGCGGCCGACTTCCGCGCGCGCTGTGATGTGCGGATCAAACGGCCGTCGGCCAGCACGACCTCAAGCGCCATGACATTGTCCTTCATGGTGCCATAGCGCACCGCCATGGTGCCGGAGGCCCTGGTCGATGTCATGCCGCCGATCGAGGCATCGGCGCCGGGGTCGATCGGAAAGAAAAGACCAGTGCCGCGCAGCTCCGCATTGAGCTGCTTTCGGGTGATACCAGGCTGCACGACGACATCCATGTCGTTCTCGTGCACCGTCAGAACCTTGTTCATGCGCGCGAAGTCGAAGCAGACGCCGCCCGCGACGGATGCCGCATTGCCCTCAAGCGAGGTGCCAGCGCCGAACGGCACGATGGGCATGTTCGCGCCGGCGCACAGCTTGACGATCTCCACCACCTCCATCGTCGTCTCCGGCAAGACGACGATGTCGGGCGGCAGGTTGCGGTAGTGGGATTCGCTCTGGCCGTGCTGATCCAGCACGCCGCGCGCGACGCTGGCACGTGCGCCGATCATGCCCGACAGGCGATCGGCCAAGGCGGCAATGCTGACCCGCGGTCCCATCATCTCTCCCCGTCTGTATCCTCTTGCGAACTCTTGTTGCGGACTCTTGCCGGCCCGTTTGGTTTGTGTCCGGCTTAGGCCGCTTGCGCGTTGCTCGCAACCTGCTTCAGACCGAAATCATAGTTGAGGTGGAAATAGGTCGCGTCCACCATGCGACCATCCGGCGCACGGCCGGGCGGGCAGCATACGAATTCGCGGATCAGGCTGTCCTTGACGCTGAACACTACATCGCTGTCGAGATACTGGTCGCCGGCGACGAACACATGCGTCACCAGTTGCTCGAAGCCAGCTGCGGAAATCATGAAATGCACGTGCGCCGGGCGCCAGGGATGACGACCCTGCGCCTCCAGCATCTCGCCGACCGGGCCGTCATGGGGAATCGGATAGGCGGCAGGCTTGATCGACCAGAAACGGAAGCGGCCGTTCTGGTCGGTGTGGAAGCGCGCGCGCATCGCGAGGTCGCCGATCTTGTCGAGTTGCTGCACGTCGTAGTAGCCGTCATCGTCGGAATGCCAGACGTCCACGACCGTGCCGGCAAGAGGCCGTCCGTCGACGGTCGAGACCGAGCCGGTCACCAGCATCGGATCGCCCTTCATCGGGCCGGAGATGTCGTCGCCGCTGTTCTTCTCAGGTGAGGCCTGAACGAAGAACGGTCCCAGCACCGTGGTCTCAGTCGCCCCTTCCGGCACCGGATGGTTGATCGCGTCGACCAGCATGGAGGCGCCGAGCGTGTCGGACAGCAGGATGAATTCCTGGCGCTTATCGTCGCACATGTGACCGGTGCGGGTCAGGAAGTCGATGCCGTATTCCCATTCCTTCTGGGTCGGGCGGACCTCGCGGAGGAACGCATGAAGGTGCCGGACTAACGCTTCGCTGACCTGCTTGATCCGGGGATCGGTTGCGCCCGCGATTCGCTCCAACACCGCGTCCGTGATCGTGTTCTCGTTGAAGTTTCGCACGTGCGCCTCCGTTGATCAGAGTTTCGGCTCACCGAGGCCGGATAGCCGTTCGAGATGCTTGACGGTCGCGATGAAGTCGGTGTCGCCATCGCCTTGCGCGACCAGCGAGCCGTAGGTCTCGCGGACCTGCGCGGCGAGCTGCAAGGGTACGCCGACGGAATGGCCGGCACCGAGGATGAGATCGAGATCCTTGGCCATCTGCTTGCAGGAGAAGGTGGAGTCGAAATCGCGCGCCCGGAGCGGCGCGGTCTTGTACTTCACCATGGGCGAGGCCACCGCACTGTCGTTGAGCACCTTCAGAATGTCCTGCCAGGCGATGCCGCCCTTGCGTGCCAGCGCAAGGCTCTCGGCCATCATGGCGGCGGACACTGCGATCATCAGGTTGACGGAAAGCTTGGCGTAGCGGGCTTCCTCGCCGGCGCCGAGATAGGTCTGGGCACGGGTGAAGGCGGCGAACAGCGGCTTTACGCTTTCGAACGCGTCCTTGGGGCCCGAGACGAAGCAACTCAGCGCGCCGGTGTGAACGATGCTGGCATTGCCGGAGACAGGGGCGCGTAGATAGGAAATGCCGCGCGCCTGCGCGGCGGCCTCGACTTCGGCAGAGGCCGCGGGGCTCACGGTGCTGGTCTCGATCAGGACCGCTCCGGGAGCCATCGCGCCGATCAGACCGGTGGGACCGAGCACCGCCGCGCGCAAGGCCGTGTCATCCGGCAGGGACGTGACGATCGCGGCGCGTCCGGCAACCGCTTCGGCCGGCGAGGCGGCGATGCCGATGCCTTGCGCGCGCGCCTCGTTGAGCCGCGCCGCGTTCCGATCGAACGCGGTGACGGCGTAACCGGCCTTGGCGACGAGCACCGACATCGGCAGGCCCATTTTGCCGATCCCGATGAAGGCGATATTCTTCGAAGCGTCTGTCATTGTTGTTGTCCGTTTGCGCCTTTACGCAGCGCGTCCCTGTCGTTCGATGTCCTGCACCAGCCGCTGGCCGGATTGCGCCAGCAACTCCTTCTTCGACTCCAGGCCCTCAGCGAGTAGCCGACCATTCCGCTTCTTCCAGATGCCACCGATCATGACGCCTTCGATATTGGCAGGGCTGGTCTGCATCACGACGGTGGAAACGGGATCGTGCACCGGGATGAGGTTGAGATCGTTGGCATTGATGATGACGAGGTCGGCGAGTTTGCCCGGCGTCAGCGAGCCGATCTGGCGGTCGCGGCCGAGCATCCGCGCGCCTTCGGTCGTGATCCAGCGCAGTGCCTCGCGCGCGGGAATTGTTGTCGTCGCTGGAATGGTGCCGCTGGCCTTGCGCGCCTCCGCATTGTCCAGCGCCCGCTGCATCGAGAGCGCGACCCGCGCGGCAGAGAAGAGATCGCCGGCCAGCACGGATTCCAGGTCGATGCCGATGCTCGGGCGCACGCTCCGCTTCAGGAGCCGCCCCGTGATCGGGAAGCCGTGGCCCTGGATCATCTCGTTCTCCGGCGTCACCGAGAAGGACACGCCGAGATCGACCAGGCGATCGAGCAAATCGTCAGGAAGATCGTTGCCGTGAACGATGTTGACGCCGACGCCGACGAGGCCGGTCTCGATCAGCTTCTCCCAGCCGCCCGGCGTCTTCGCCGGGCCGCCGCCCTGATGCATCGAGGCGATCAGCTTCAGCTCCTGCGCCATGCGGAAATCATGCATGGCGACGTCGAGGGTCGAATAATGCGGACCGAGAATGGCAAGCCCGAGCGTGACGAGGCCGTCGCGGTCGGCGAGGGGGCCGGCCAGCAGCCGCTCGATTTCGCGGCGCGGATGCGGCACTTCCGAGAAGTGGGGCTCGCCCGGCTTAGGCTCAGGCTTCGGTGAGCCGTGGAAGAACGCGGCGCGAATGCCGCTTTCGATCAGACCGCGCACGGCGGCGTCGGTATGATCAGGTGTCGGATTGTTATGGCACCAGTCGACCAGGGTGGTGGTGCCGCAGTTGATCTGGTTCAGCGCGCCGACCAGCGTCGCGATGTAGATGTCCTCAGGGCGGAACACGGTGGCAAGGCCGGCATGCATACGGCGGAAATATTCGAGCAGCGTCCAGTTCGCGGCATAGCCGCGCAGCGCGGTCTGCCAGGTGTGCATATGCGCGTTGATGAGGCCGGGTATGACGATCCGTCCCGTGCCCTCTACGATGTCGGTTTCGGCCGCGCCGCTGCCGAGGTCGATGGATGGGCGCACCTCAACGATGCGATTTCCCTCGATCAGCACATCGCCAGTGCGAAAGCCGCCAATCCTGTCATCCATGCTGATGACGGTGGTGGATCTGATCAGCGTGCGCTGCATTGCTTCACGCCGCCGCTTTGGTTGCGCTCGGCGGCTCGCCGGCCCAGGCGCGCGCGATCAGGTCGCGGATGGCGTTGCGTTCGAGCGGGCGCGGATTCCAGTAGGCATTGGTGACGGCGAGGTCGGCCGCCTTGTCGATGCCGTCCTCGGGCATCCCGACATCTCGCAGCGCAAGCTTTGCACCCAGCCGCTTCGCGAGGTCAAAAAGCCCCTGCGAGGCCTCGGCGGCACCGATCGCGCGCGAGATGCGCGTCATCGCGTCCGGCACTGCGGGTGCGTTATAGGCTAGCGCATGCGGCAGCACGATAGTGTGAGTCTCGGCGTGCGGCAGATCGAAGGTGCCGCCGAGCGTGTGGCAGAGCTTGTGATGCAGCGCCATGCCCACGGTCCCGAGGCACACTCCACACAACCAGGCGCCATAGAGCGCCTCGGTGCGGGCCTCGCGGTCGTCGCTGCTGGCGGCGATAGCGGGCAGGGCGCGGGCCAATGCGCGAATGCCCTCTTCCGCCATCAGCGGGGTGACGGGATTGGCGTCGCGCGCGTAGAGCGCTTCCACCGCATGCGCAATCGCATTGATGCCGGAGGTCGCAGCTAGGCTCGCCGGCAGCGTCAAGGTAAGATCGACATCGTAGATCACGGTCTCCGGCAGCACCGCCATGTCTCGCACCGTGGTCTTCAGGCCGTTCTCGGTCTGGCCGACGATCGGTGTCATCTCGGAGCCGGCATAAGTGGTGGGAATGCAGAGCTGGTTGACGCCGGTGCGCAACGCCAGCGCCTTGCCAAGTCCGGTGGTGGATCCGCCGCCGAGCGACACGACGCAGTCGGCATCGCACGCCTTCATCGCCGTGAGCGCACGCGCCGTGACGTCGACCGGCGTATGCATGGTGGCGCCCGGAAAAAGCCCGGCATAGAGCGGGCCGAGGGCCGCTCCCAAGCTTTTGCCCTGCGCCTCCTGCTGCGGCGTCGTCAGCACCAGCGCGCGCTTGCCGCCGAGCCGCTCGATCTCGGCCTTGGCGCTCGCAAGTGTTCCGCTGCCGAATACGACGCGGCAAGGCAGGTTTTCAAAGGTGAACGAACCGATCATGCGCCGGTCTCTTTGATGGGATAATCGACCTGGAAGCGCCCGGTTCGCAAGTCGCCCAGCGCCTCGCGCACGCCCAGATGTTCCGGGTGGGTGGCATAGGCGGCAAGCGCAGCCTGGTCGGTAAATTCGGTGAACAGCACGACGTCGCAGGCGTAATCGACATCGCTGACGTCGAGGCCGACTTCGATATGGGTGAGACCGTCGATCCGGCCCTTAAGGCCTTCGAACAGGGTCTTAACCTTCATGCGGGCGGCGGAGCGCTCCTCGGGGGTCTCCCCGCGCAGCCGCCACATCACGATGTGCCTGATCGGGCCCGACATTTCCCTGTTTCCTCGCCTTTATCTTGCTTGTCTTCAGGCCATTTTGCCTTGCGGGATACGGAAATAAAGGCCAATAATTGTAAGTCTCTTTTCCTAAAAGCGAAAAAATGGACCGCTTGCTGCAATTGGAGGTGTTCTCCAAGACCGCCGAGCTTGGCAGCCTTTCCAAGGCGGCCGAGGCGCTGCGCATGTCGAATGCGGCTGCCAGCCGCCACCTCTGTGCACTCGAGGAACGTCTCGCCGTCCGGCTGATCGAGCGCAACACGCGTCGCTTGTGGTTGACGGAGGCAGGGCAGGAACTGCTCGAGCGTTGCGGCCCGGTTCTGAGCGAATTGGCGGAGGCCGAGGACATCGTCAGCGATCGCGCCTTGTCGCCGCAGGGCACGCTACGCGTCACGAGCTCGCTTTCCTTTGCGGTGATCTATCTGGCGCCGATGCTGCCGGCCTTTCGGACGCGCTATCCGAAGCTCAACCTGCAAATCACCACCGCCAACCGTTACCCCGATTTCATCGAGGCAGGTATCGACGTGGCGATCCGAACGCGCGAGCAGGAACCGGATTCAAACATCATCGTTCGCCGCATCGGCCAGATGCGCCGCGTGCTGGCGGCCGCGCCGTCATATCTCGCGAGCCACGACCTGCCAGAGCAGCCCGCCGATCTCGCGCGTCACAACATGCTGGTCTACAATCTTGCGAACGACCCGTATTCCCTGCGCCTGCGCAAGGGCAATGGAACGCAGACGATCCGCCTCACGCCGACACTCGATAGCAATGACGGTCAGGTCATCCGTGGAGCGGCGCTCGCAGGTCTCGGCATTCTCATCCAGCCGCTCTACATCGTTCAGAGCGACATCGCGGCGGGCCACCTCGTGCCGATCCTAATGGATTGGGAGCTGCCTCTGCTCACCATGAACGTCGCCTATCAAAATCGCGCGGGACTGCCCGCCAAGATCAGGGTCTTCTCCGATTTCCTGGTGACGTACATCCGCGAGCATTCGCAGCCCGGGATCTGGATAGACGCAACGAAATAGTTTGCGAAAGCCGATGAACCCGTTTCGCGGCGCCGGAGCCTCAAAAGCTCGTCGCCATGGCAGCGAGGCGTTGCTCGGACCTCTCACGCGCAGCCACGATCGGCTGCTGCGGTCCGGTGGTTGGCCCAATCGGCACGAAGCGGACATTTCTGATGCCGACGAAGCGCAGGATTTCTCGCAAGTAAGGCGTCGCCATGTCGATGCGGCCGCGGTTCATTCCTGTGGCGAAATCGCTGCCGCTGGCGAGGATCACCAGCGTCGGCCGGTCCTTCAGTAGCGGCAGATAACCCTGCGAAGGATCGAACGTAAAGGTGAGCCCGGGCTGGACGATGATGTCGAACCACTGCTTGAGCTTGTAGGGAATGCTGAAGTTCCACATCGGCGTCGAGATCAGCACCCGGTCGGCAAGTGAGAAGCGCAGCGCCATTCGCTCGGCTTCGGCAAAGCTGTCGCGTTGCGCGTCGTTGAAGGCTTGCGCGTTCATGCGCGCGTACTTGGCCTCGACGATCGGACCGGAGAATTCCGGCATCCGTTCCCGCCAGATGTCCATGACATCGACATCCCAGTCCGGCCGGGCCTGGCGAAAGCCGTCAAGGAAGACGCGCGCGCACGCACTCGATTCGGAATCGGCGCGGGGCGAGCAGGACAGGTGCAGGAGCTTTGCCACTCCTTATCCCAGCGCTCTGATGACGACATCTGCCCTCGTGACGACCGCGACGTTCTGCATGGCGAAATTGATCGAGGCGTTGTGCCAGTCGGCGTTCATGGTCGAGCAGCAATCCTCGGGGACGATCATGAAATAACCCTTGTCGGCGCCGGTCCGGGCCGTGTGCTCGACCGACATATTGGTCCATGCGCCGGTGTTGATGATCATGTCGCGCCCCGTTGCCTTCAGGATCGTCTCGAGTCGGGTGCCTTCCCAGGCGCTCATCCGCATCTTCTCGACGACGAAATCGCCAGGTCTTGGCTCGAGGCCGGACACCGGTGCCGCGCCCCAGCTTCCGCGAACCATCGCCTTGCTGTCGACCAGCCCCTCGAACAGCGGCGCGTTCAGCGTGACCCCGGGTGCGCCCGGCTCGACGACGAACCAGACATGGATGATAGCGACGCCCCGGGCTCGTGCGGCCTCCGCGAGGCGACGGACGTTCTCGACGACATGCTGTTGTTTTGCGTGGCCCGGCGCGCCGGATTCGGCGAAGGCGCCGCCATCCATGATCACGTCGTTCTGGAGATCCTGTATGATCATGGCGCAGCGCTGCGGATCGAGCCGCATCTCGCCATCGGCGAGGATAGGCGCTGCAGGCGAAGAGCTTGCAGTCGCGGCGCCACCACCGCGCCGGCCGCCGCTCATATATGGCTCATGGCGCGGGCCGACCTTGGTCGGAATCGCATACACCGAATGCGTCGAGGTCAGATACAGCGTGCGGAAATCGGGACCGCCCCAAGAAAGATTGGCGACCAGTTCCGGCAGGCGCAGCTTGCCGAGCAGCTCGCCGCGTGGCGAATAGACCCAGACGCCGCCAGGCGCAGTGACCCAAACATTGCCTTGCTGGTCGCATTTCATGCCGTCGGGCACGCCAGGCTCCAGCTCGGAGCGGATGCCACTGACGAACACCCGCGCATTCGACAGTGAGCCGTCACCATTGACGTCGAACACGCGGATCAGCGCCTGCACGGTGTCGTTGACATAGAGCAGTTTCTCGTCCGGCGAGAAGCATAGTCCGTTCGGCTGATCAAATAGGTTGCGGTCGACAACGAGCTTCGGCTCGCTGCCCGGCATGATGCGATAGACGCCCTGGAAGCCGAGCTGTCGTGGCCGCTCGACGCCATAGACCGGCATGCGGCCATACCAGGGATCCGAGAAATAGATCGCGCCGGAGGAGTGCACGCAGACGTCGTTCGGACTATTGAGCTCTTGGCCCTGGAAATGTAAGGCAAGCACCTCGCGCCGCCCGTCCGGCCGCTCGCGGACCAGCGACGAGGTCCCGTGCTCGCAGACGATCAGGTTGAGCTCGGCGTCGTAGGTCATGCCGTTGCATTTGTTCGACGGACGTTTGACCTCGACGACGCCGCGCCGCGCATCCCAGCGCCGGCGCACGTCGGCCGGCATGTCCGAGAACAGGAGATAATGGTCGACCGGATGCCAGATCGGACCTTCCGTGAAGTCGAAACCGGTGCCGACCTGCGCGACCGGCGCGTAGGGATCAATCAGTGTCTCGAATTCGCTTCGCAAGGTGACGTGCGTCATCGGTCGATCCTTGGCTGACCTCAGGCCGGGAACCAGTTGCGCTCGGGCAGTGACTGCACGATCGGTCCGGGGACCTGGTCGTGCAATCGTCCGATGACGTTACCGCCTTCGATCTTGGCCGGACGGTCGTGCACCGGCAGTAAATAGCGCGAGTTGCTGAGCAGCTTCTTGATCGCGGCCTTCTCCGCTCGTTTGGTGGTACCGTGGTTGCCGGTGGTGCGCGGCTCCCAATCGTGAATCTCATTGAAGGGCGTGACGATCTGGTCGTTGATGTCGTAGATCACGTCGCCGCAAATGGTAGCGATGCCGTCCGCGGTTTCGACGATGATGTTCATCGAGCCTTCGGTATGCGCATTGGCGGCATCGCAGTACACGCCAGGCATCAGCTCAATCGGGCCGGTGATCTCGAGGTCCAGGAAACGCAGCGCGCTCTTGGTGTGCAGACGGTCGATCAAATGCTTGATGTCGGGTGCCGGGTATTGCGGGTGCATCAGGCCGGAGACGGAATATTCGAGCTCCTTGCGGTTGAGGACGACGGTGGTGTTCATCGGGAACAGATCGTCCTTGCCGGCATGGTCGATGTGCAGATGGGTGTGGCAGACGAAGCGGACGTCGCCCATGCGCACGCCGTGACGGGCGAGTTGGTTCTCGATCATGTGCTCATGGTACTGAAGCCCGCGCATGCCCAGCGTCTCCATGATCTGGTTGGAGCGATAGCCGGTGTCGACCACGACCGGATATTTGCCGCCAAGAATCAGAAAGCCGAGGGTGAGGACGCGGCGGGTGCGGCCGCAATCACGGCCGAGAACCAGAAAACTCGATTCCAGCTCGATATCGCCGTAGTCCAGGATCTTGATCTCCAGCGCCATTCCTTTCGCTCCCTGTTCTGTTCTTGTCTGTCAAAGCCGATAGACGCGTGTCGCCGTCGTCCTGAAGATCGCGTCCTGCTGCTGGGTGGTCAGCGGCGCGGCAGCCGCACGAAACGCGTCGATGAGGTCGCGATAGCTGGTCCATAATTTCTCGATCGGGAAATTGGAGCCGAACAGGCAGCGCTCGGCGCCGAAGGTCGCGACGGCGTCGGTCAGAACGGCCGCGATATGTGCCGCATCGTTGCGATGGATAAAGGTGCCGAGCCCGGAGAGTTTGGAGACCACGTTCGGGCACGCCGCAAGCCGGGCCATCCCCGCGCGCCAGGCGGCGCGGCCGGCTGGTGAGAGATCCTCCAGCATGCCGGCATGCTGGAGGACGAATGTCACCGCGGGACACGCCTCGGCCAACTGTGCGGCATCCGGCATCTGCGGCGTGAACACCTGCAGATCGAAACTCCAGCCATAGTCGGCAAGGCGCGCGACGTTGCGACGAACCATAGGATCGATGCAGAGGTCAGGCCGGGCGGCAAAGCGGTAGAGCGGATTTTCGTGCCAGTGCAGCTGCATGCGCACGCCGCGCACCAGCGGATAGCGCTTCAGACGATCAAGCTGCGGGCGCACGTCGTCGACCGCGAAATTGGCGTACGCGATGATCGCGTGAGGCCAGCCGTGTTCCTCGGCCGTCCGCTGCACCCAGGCGGCTTCGTCCTCGAAACGGTCATTGGCCCAGTTGGTTTGGACGTAGACCGATCGGGTAACACCGGTGTCCCTGAGGTCGTCAAGATATTCCTGGATCGGATAGTCGCGCCGAATCGGCTCGTAGGGTCCGAAGATTCGAGGCTGCATCGGGCCGGTCAGCCAGGGCAAGTCGGCCTGCCGCCAGATATGATGATGGCCATCGACGATGTCGGTCACGCAACTCTCCTTCGTCCGAGTGACAGGACATGCGCGACGATCAACGCGCTTGTTCCGCCGTCCACGAGATCATCGACGAACCGCTCGATGGCAACGAGTGCCTCGGTCTGTGGGCGGAAGCCCGGCCCCGTCGCGAGCGGAGTCAGCCAGCTGACACGCCAGGCGCGCCGCGACAATTTTGCCACAGCATCGCGCAATGCATAGCAATCGCCGCGCTCCAGACCGTCCGAAACGACGACCACGGCCGCCCCACGTGCGTAGGCACCGAATCGCGGCACTGCGAGGAAGGCTTGCAATGCGTCGCCGATGCGGGTGCCGCCGTCCCAGTCGCTGACGAGGTGTGCGGCTGCGTTCAGCGCCTGCTCCCGCCGCTTCAGTCGCAGCGGGCGGGTGACGCGGGTGAGCCGCGTGCCGAAGGTGAAGATCTCGACGCCTGGCGCGGCCTGCACCAGCGCATGTGCAAGCTTCATGTTCTCCTCGGTGCGGCTCTTCATCGAGCCCGAGACATCGATCAGCAGCAGGATTTTTCGCGGGCGTTGCCTGCGCTTCAGATGCCCGAGCCGCAGGATCTCGCCGTCGCTGCGCACTGAGTCGCGCAAGGTACGGCGGAGGTCGGCAAACGGGCCACGACGGGCGCGCATGCGCCGGTGGCCGCGCCGCTTCGGCAGGCGCCTTGGGGCCTCGCGCGCGAGACGCCGGAGCGCATCGGTCGCGGAGGGCTGGGCGAAACGACGCCCGACCAGTGCCTCGGTTCGGCTCGCGGCCAAGCCTGACTCGTTGGCCTCGTCGGAGAGCAGGGGCTCCTCGTCGCCGCGGCCTTCCTCCTGGAGACGGACGGTCTCGTCGTCCTCGCCGTCGTCGGCATGCTCGATCGCCTCGCTGCCGCGGAAATGCAGATCGAACAGCCGGTCGAAGGTGGTGCGACGCTCAGGTGGCGGGGCGAGGGTCGCCAGCGCCGACTGCCGGATGTCGTTGAGGTCGCGCGGGCCGAGCAGCTCGATCGCGGCGAGATAGGCGGTGGTCTGCTCCGGCGCGATTGCAAAGGCGTTGGCGCGCAGCAGCGCGACGAACGAGACGAAGATACGGGCGGCGCGCGGGAGCTCTGATTCGGTGCTCATGCGGCCGCCTCCGCGAGCATTGCGTCGAGCCGCGGCGAGATGAAATGCAGATCCTCCTCGTCCTTGAGTGCCACGCCGATCGAGCGCTTGAACGCGTCCGGCCAGCGTGCGCCACCCTTGTGCAGCAGGGTCGCCGCCTCAGCCCAATCGACTGCTTCGGCGATGCCCGGCGCCTTGGTGAGCGGCTCGCGCCGCAATTTCCCGACGGCGGCGACGACGGCCCGCGCGGTCGCCTCGGCGACGCTCGAGGCCCGCAGCATCACGATGCGCGCCTCGCGCTCTTCCGTGGGATAGTCGATCCAGTGGTACACGCAGCGCCGGCGCAAGGCCTCGTGCAAGTCGCGCGTTCGGTTCGAGGTGAGCACCACAACCGGTCGCTCGGCGGCGCGCACCGTGCCGCGCTCGGGGATGGAGATCTGGAAGTCGGAGAGGAACTCGAGCAGGAAGGCCTCGAATTCCTGGTCGGAACGGTCGATCTCATCGATCAGTAGGACGGTGGAATCGGGCGCGCGCAGCGCGGCCAGCATCGGGCGCTCGATCAGAAACGTCTCGCCATAGATGTCGATGCTGTCGTCGCCGGCCTGGCGGATCGCAAGCATCTGACGGGGATAATTCCATTCGTAGAGTGCGGCGGAGGCGTCGATGCCCTCATAGCATTGCAGGCGGATCAATCGGCGACCGAGCACGGCGGCAATGGCCTTTGCGGCCTCGGTCTTGCCGACGCCGGGCGCGCCTTCGAGCAGCAGGGGCTTGCCGAGCGCCAGCCCAAGATAGGCTGCGGTCGCCAGCCCCTCGTCCGCGAGGTAATAGGCCGCCCGCAGCGCCTTCTCCAGCGCTTCCGGGCTATCGATGCCGACGATGTTGCTGCGGACCGCCATCGCAAATCCTTAGCGGCGTGGCTGCGGCCGCGCGCCGCCCTGGGCCTTGATTGCGCGCAGCACCTTTTCGGGTGTGATCGGCAAATCGTCGATCCGAACGCCGACAGCGTTGAAAACTGCATTGGCGACGGCCGGCAGCACCGGATTGGCGCACATCTCGCCTGGGCCCTTGGCGCCGAAGGGACCGTCGGGGGCGGGGCGCTCCAACACGGCGATGTCGTGCGGGCAGATGTCGCCGGGCCCCGGCATCAGATATTCGACGAAGTCGCGGGGACCGTGAACGGGGTCGGGATAGTATGGCTCCGGCGTCTCATACAGCGCGTGGCTGATGCCCATCCAGGCGCCGCCAACCAGCTGCTGCTCGACCAGACGCGGATTGAGCGCGCGACCGAGTTCATAGGCGGAGTCCATGCGCACCATCGCGACTTCACCGGTCTCGTCGTCGACGTCGACCTCGGCAACCAGGCAGGCATGGGCGTAGCAGGTCGCAGGCGACATCTCGCCGGTTTCAGGATCGACGTTCGACAGCGGCACCAGAAAGATGCCGCGCCCCGAAATGGTCTTGCCCTGCTTGAACTGTGCGGCAATGGCGACATCCTTGGTCGAAATCGAGCGATGCGGCGCGCCCTTGACGTGGATGTTGCCTCGCCCGTCGGTATCGAGATCGGAGGCGTTGACCTCGAGTTCCTCGGCGGCTGCCTCCATCATCACGCCACGCGCCTCGCGCGCAGCCGCCATCACGGCATTGCCGACGCGATGGGTGCCGCGCGAGGCGAACGAGCCCATGCAGTGCGGGCCGGTGTCAGAATCGGCGGTGTCGACGTAGACGTCCTCCACGGGCACGCCCAGCGTCTCCGCACAGATCTGCCGCGTCACCGACTTCATGCCCTGGCCGAGATCGATCGACGACAGTGCCACCGTGAATTTGCCGCTGGGGTTGGAGTGCACCAGCGCCTGGCTCGGGTCGCCGCCGAGATTCATGCCGATGGGATAGTTGATCGACGCCATGCCGCGTCCGCGATGCCGGGTCATCTAGCGCCTCCTGGTGCCGAAGACGGAGGAGAAGCGGGTCGCGCCATGCGAGGGCGCAGACGGCCGCGGTGGAGGTGGTGGCGGCGGTGGCGGCTCTCGCGGCGGTTCGCGGGAGGTGGCAGCTGGCGCGCGATCGTAGGTCGTGCGTTGCTGCGCGGGCGCGATGGGTCGCGCACGGCTATCGGCCGGCGTCGGCGGGATGATTGCGCGGCTGCCACCGCCGTCCTTGCGCGATGAGGCGCGCTTGAACTCGTCGCGGATCGGCCATTTTGCCTTTTCGGCGGCGACCTGGACGCACTCGATCAGCGCGGTGTTCTTGGCCTCGCGACGGTGCGCCTTCATGTCGCCATCGCGATAGGCGTTGAGGATACGAAATTCCATCGGGTCCATGCCAACGAGGTTCGCGAGCTTGTCCATCTGGCACTCGATCGCAAAATCCATCGCAGTGACGCCGAAGCCCCGCATCGCCGTTGCCGGCGTGCGGTTGGTGAAGACGCAGTAGACGTCGCCATAGACGTTCGGGATGGTGTAGGGGCCCGGCAGGTGCGCGGCGCATTTCACGGCGGCGTAGCTCGAGAGCCGCGTATACGCACCGCTGTCGAAATAGGCGCGGACCTTTCGCGCGACGACGCGGCCGTCACGCATTACGCCGTCCTTGATGTAGATGCGTTCGGCGCCGCGGGGCGGACCGTATTGCATTTCCTCCTCGCGGCCGAATACGTAGCGCACGGGCCGCCCGGTCAGCATCGCGCCGAGAATGGCGAGCGGCTCCGTCAGCGTATCCACCTTGCCGCCAAAACCGCCACCGACGGTGCCGCCGATAAAGTGGAAGGTGTTGGAGGGAACGTCCAGGATCTTGGCGCAGGTGTCGACCGAGAAGAACAGCGCCTGCGTTGAGGTGTAGACCACGTAGCGGCCATTGGTGTCGGGGGCCGCAATCGCGCCGTTGGTCTCGGTCGGCGCATGTTCGATCGGCGACATCTGGTAGCGCTGCTCCAGCACGTGATCAGCGCCTGCCAGCGCGGCATCGGCGTCGCCAAAGCGGAGCTTCTGGTGATCATAAGTCTCGTGATAGGTGAAGGTGTTCTTTGGATAGGTCTCATTGACCACGGGCGCGCCGGGCTTCAACGCATCCTCGACGTCGAACACGGCTGGCAGCGGCTCGTAATCGACCTTGACCTTGGCTATGGCCTCAAAGGCTTCGCGCTCGCTGTCGGCCACGATCGCGACGATCGGCTCGCCCTTGTAGCGGACCTTGTCGACCGCCAGCGACGGTTCGTCGTCCTGGCCGAAATTGATCAGGCTCAGAAGCGTGTTGAGGTTGCGCGGCACGTCGGCGCCGCGGATGATCCGGCGCACGCCGGACGAACGCTCGGCCTCCGTGATATCGATGCGGCGAATCCTGGCATGCGCCTGCGCCGAGCGGACCACCTTCAGGTGCAGCATGCCCTGGATCTTGTGGTCGTTGAAATAGCTCGACGTGCCCGTGACGTGGCCGAGCATATCCTGACGCTGCGTGCCCTTGCCGATCTCCTTTAAGTTATCGTCGCGCTCGTCGGCGAAAATGTCCTTGCGCAGTTCCAGCATGGTTTACATCCTTAGGCGCTGGCCCGGCCGCCCGCGGCGGCGAGGATGGCGTTGACAATTGGCTCGTAGCCGGTGCAGCGGCAGATGTTGCCGGAGATCGCCTCGACGACCTCCTCGCGGCTTGGAGAGGGGTTGCGGTCGAGCAACGCCTTCGCGGCCATCAGCATGCCCGGGGTGCAATAGCCGCATTGGGCGGCAAAGTTGTCGGCGAAGGCGCGCTGTAGCGGATGCAGGTTCGGGCCTTGCTTCATGCCGTCGAGCGTTTCGATCGAGCGGCCGGCTACGGTTTCGGCCAGTGTCAGACAGGAGAGGTGGAGCTCACCATCGATCAGCACGCTGCAGGTGCCGCAGCCGCCCTGGCCGCAGCCAAATTTGGGCGTCATGTCGCCGATCATCTCGCGCAGCGCGACCAGGAGATTGGTGCCGCCGTCGACGAAGATCGCGACAACGCGGCCATTGTGACGAAATTGCAGGGGTATCTTGGACATGACGGTCTATTCCCTGTCTATTCCCTGTTTATTCTTGGCCGGACAGCAGGCGACGTAGATGCACGCCGACGATCTCCCGGCGATACCAGGCGCTGCCGAGCGCGTTGTCGGACGGCGATGTTCCTTCAACCGCTGCTGAAGCCGCCGCGCTGATCGTCGCGGCATCCAGCGAGCGCCCTTCCAGCGCGCGCTCGGCGGCGCGAGCCCGGATTTGCGTCGGCGCCATCGAGCCGAGTGCGATGCGCGCGCCGGCGATGCGGCCGCTCGAGATCGGCAGATGCGCGGCGATCGTGATCACGGAGCCGCCCTTCGGCTTGATGCGGGCAATCTTGCGATAGCGGAACGCCTCATTGCTCGCCGGTCGCGTGCAGGAGACCGACAGCACCAGTGTGCCGGCCTGCCGCTCGCGCGATTGCAGAAACTCCTCGATCAGAATATCGCGGGCGCCAAAGCTGCCTTGCACCGCGACGGTCGCATCGAGCGCCAGCAGCGCGACAGTGAAATCGCCGTAGGGGTTTGGTGCAAAGAGATTGCCGCCCACCGTGCCCATGTTGCGCACTGCGGGGCCTCCGATCGAGCGCGCCGGGGCGTGTAGGAAGGCAAGGTCACGTTCGGCGAGGACGCGCGCAAAGGTCACGCCGGCGCCCAGCGTGATGCGAGGGCCGGATGCGTCGATCCGGGTCAGCGCCCGGTCGCTGGCGCGGACGACGGTCGAGATCGAGACGTCGCCCTCGTTCAGCGCGCGCATCACCAGCGTGCCGCCGCCGAAATAGCGCGCGCTCCGGTCCGAAGAGAGGGCACCGGCCGCTTCGCCGACGCTGGCAAAAGTTTTGACGGTCACGGCCATGACTATGCAGCCTCCTTCAGATGTCGGCGGATCGCCTCGAACCCGGCCTGGTAGATATCTTCCGCGACCATGTGGATGATGCGGTCCCGATCCTGGGGCTTCGTGGTGAAACGCGACTCCCAGTGCCAGAAGGTACGGTCGCCGTCGGTGACTGGCAGCAAGCGGACATGGGCGACGTAGTTGAACATTGGGATCGGGGTATCGAGCAGGCAATAGCTGAAGCTCTGCTCGAGGTCGGACAGCGCCAGCAATTGTTCGCGAAGTTCGGCGCCATCCTTCAGTTTGAATCGTCTGACACAGCCGATCTTGTCGGAAGGTTGCGCGCGTTCGATCGAGGAGGTCGCAACCGCCGGATGCCAGCGATCATGGCCGTTGAAATCGCGCAGCACCGACCATGCCGCATCGGTCGGCGCGTCCAGGATGGTGCTTTTGACGATATGCGGCACAGTTGTCAGCCTCCGAACACGCGCTTGAGGGCATCAAAGCCGCCCTGGAACACTCCGCCGCCGATATTGCTCACCAGCTCCGTCTCGCGCTCCGGCGCGCAGTCGAACTCGGCGGTCCATTCCATAAAGGTCTGGTCGCCATCGGTGACCGGCGTGAGCCGCAGCGTTGCGACGTAGTTCTCCACGCCCATCGGGGATTCCAGGATCGAGTAGGTGCAGAACATGTCGTAATCGGAGAGGCCGAGGAGCTTTTCGCGAATGCGGTCGCCGTTGCGCAGGCGAAAATCCCGCACACAGCCGATCTTGTCGGAGGGCTCGCCGCCCTCGATTCGGCTCTCGGCGATTGCCGGATGCCAGTTCGGCAGGCCGTTGAAGTCGCGCACCCGCGCCCAGACGCGGTCGTTGCGCGCATTGACGACGGTGGAGACGTAGACGCGGGGCATAGTCCTAAACCTCAGCTCTTCTTTCGCGGACCGCGCTCGGCCGGCGGTTCGCCGCCCTCCGCGGGCGGCGTGGGCGAGGCGGCGGGCTTTTCGCCGCCGCCACTGCCGCTTTTGCGTGCGGACTCCTTGATGCCCTGCATGTCGCGGGCCTCGCGGATCAGGCCCGGCATTTTGGCGAGACTGCCGCCTTCGACGCCGATATCCGCCAGGAGGGAGTCGATCAGCGGCGCTTGCACGCGATAGCGCAGCGCCGAATCGATCACCTCGTCGGTGGCGCTGCGGCCGCCACTGCCGCCATGGCCGTTGCCGTTGAGGCCATCGACCTGGAGGATGCGGATGCCCTCGATCTTCTCCATCGGCTTGACGCTCTCGCGCACGATGCCCTCGATGCGGTCCAAGAGCTTACGGCGGAACAGCGAGTAGCGCGCCTGATCGGTCAGCACATTCTCGGCTTCATTGAGCAGTCGCTGCGCCTCTGCCTCTACGGCCGCGCGCACGCGCTCGGCCTCCGCCGCAATCCGCGTCTCCTCGGCCTGCTTCTCGGCAATGAGGATTTCCACGCCCTTGCGGCGCTTGGCGATCTCGTTCTCGCGCGCGGTGATGACGCGCTCGGTGGCTTCCGTGGCGCGCATCCGCGCCTCCTCGGCCGAGGCTTTGGCCGCGGATTCCTCCAGCGATTTGGTGTGGATCGCAATCGCCTTCTCCATCAGCACGGTCTCGACCTCCTTCTCGCGGTTGACCTCGAGCTTGCGCAGATCGCGCTCGCGGCCGATGCGGGCCTCGTCGAGGCCGCGGTCGGAGGAGATGCGGGCACGCTCGACCTCCTCGCGTGCGGCAATCTCGGCTTCCTGAAGCGACTGGACGCGAGCGACCTCGAGCTGCTCGATCGAGCGGCGGCGTTCGATCCGCGCCGCCTCTAGCGCCTGCTCACGCGAGACGTCGGTGGTTTCAACTTCCTTGCGGGCAACGATCTCGGCCTGCTTGACCTGACGATCGGCGTCGATGCGCTCGGAACGTTTGGTGGAGAGCGCGATGACGCGGTCCTCGTCTGCGATCTCGATCGCCTTCTTCTGCTCGATATTGAGGACTTCGCGCTTCTTGGAGGAGTTGATCCGCTCGGCCTCGAGCGCGAGGTCGACTCCGATACGCTGGCGCTCGATGGCGTCGCGCCGCTTCAGCTCGGCCGCCTCCAAGGCGCCGGTCCGCTCGATTTCGAGCGAACGCGTGTCGCGCTCGGCCTGGATGCGCTCGGCCGCGACCGCCTTCTCCTGGGAGATGCGGGCGGCCTCGATCGCTTCGCGCGACGCGATATCGGCTTCCTCGATAGCGCGGTTGCGCGCGATTTCGAGCGAGCGGACGCGCTCTTCCTGGGCGATACGCGAGGCTTCGGTGGTCTCCCGCGCGGCGATGCCAGCGACCTCCAGCATCTGGTTGCGTTCGATTTCCAGCTGCCGCGTATTCTGCTCGGCGGCGATGCGCTCGGCAGCGAGAGTACGCTCGCGGGCGATGCGGGCGGCCTCTACGGCACGTTGCGCCTCGATCTCGGCTTCCTGGATGGTGCGGACCTGCTGGATCTCGAGCGCACGCGTGCGCTCGTCGGAGGAGATGCGCTCGACATTGACGGTCATTGTTTGCGCGATGCGCGCCTTTTCGGTGGCCTCGCGGGCGGCGATCTCGGCTTCCTCGACGGCGCGTGTCCGCTCGATTTCGCGCCGCCGTGTCTCTTCCTCGTTGGCGATGCGGGCGTCTGTGATGGCGCGATCCTGCTGGATGCGGGCCTTCTCAATTGCCTCGCGGGCGGCAATCTCCGCTTCCTCGACAGTGCGCATCCGCTCGATCTCGCGCTGGCGCACCTCGCGCTCCGAGGCGATACGGCTGGTGTCGATCGAGCGCTGGTTTACGATCCGGGACGTCTCGATCTCCTCGCGCGCCAGCAGTTCTTTCTCTTCGATGATGCGGGTGCGCTCTATCTCCCGCTGGCGGGTCTCACGCTCAGAGGCGATGCGGGCTTCCGCGATCGCTTGGTCATTGGCGATGCGCGCCTTCTCGATGGTCTCGCGGGCGGAAATTTGCGCCTGCTCGGCCTCGGTCTCGCGCAGCGCCCGCTCGCGGGCGACTTCGGCGCGTTGCAAGGCGCGGCGCATCTCGATGTCGCGCTCCTGCTCGAGGCGCGCGGTCTCGCTTTCGCGCTCGATCTCGAGGGCTTGCCGCTCGGCCTCCAGGTTGCGGGAGCGGATCTTGATCATCGAATCCTGCTCGATGTCGTTGCGAAGCTTGCGCTTTGCCTCGATGTCCTCCATCAGCCGGGTCAGGCCTTCGGCGTCGAAGCGATTCGATGGGTTGAAGAATTCGAGATCGGTCTGGTCGAGGTCCGTGATCGCGACCGATTCCAGCTCGAGCCCGTTCTGGGCGAGGGCCTCCGCAGCGTTCGCCTTGAGGCGCGCGACATACTCGCCGCGCTGCTCGTGCATCTGCTCCAGGGTCATCTCCGAGGCGACCGAACGGATCGCGGAGATGAATTTGCCGGCGAGGAGCGCGTGAAGTTGCTCCGGCTCCATGGTGCGGCGGCCGAGCGTGGCGGCGGCGATGGACACCGCTTCGCGGGTCGCCTGGACGCGGACATAGAAATCGGCCTCGATATCGACGCGCATGCGGTCGCGGGTGATCACTGCGTCCTGTCTGGAGCGCACGACGCCCATCGGCAGCACGTTCATGTTGACGGGCGTGTAGTCGTGGATGAACGGCAGGACGAAGGCGCCGCCATTGATCACGACGCGTTCACCGAGGAAGCCGGTCCGGACGAAGGACGTCTCCTTGGACGAGCGGTGATAGAGCCAGTTCACGATGTACACGCCGACCACGATCACGACGATCGCGACGATGAGCCAGAGGATCAATTCACCGACCAGAACCCCGGACATGTTTCCCTCCTTCAACCTTCCGGCGTTATCGCGCGCCGATCGCCTTGAATTTGCGCACCTGCTCCGTCAACGCCCGTTCGACCGGCAGGCGCTCCATCGAGGAGGCGCCATAAAAGCCGTGGCAGTGACGGGTGCTTTTCATGATGAAATCGGCATCATCCGGATCGGCGATCGGGCCGCCATGGGCGAGCACCAGAATGTCCGGATTGACGCTGAGCGCGGCGGCGGCCCAGGTGTCGATCTGGGCCGGACAGTCGTTCAGTCTGGGCGCCGTCTGCGCACCGATCGTGCCGCCGGTGGTGAGACCGAGATGGCAGACGATGATATCGGCGCCGGCGATCGCCATCGCGGCGGCTTCCTTCTCGCTGAAGACGTAGGGCGTCGTCAGCAGGTCTTTCTCACGCGCCTTGGCGATCATGTCGATCTCGAGCGCATAGGACATGCCGGTCTCCTCAAGATTGGCGCGGAAGACGCCATCGATCAGGCCGACGGTCGGGAAGTTCTGCACGCCGGCAAAGCCGAGCGCCTTGAGCTGGTCGAGAAAGACGTCCATGTCGCGGAATGGATCGGTGCCGTTGACGCCCGCGAGCACTGGCGTCTTGGCGACGACGGGCAGCACTTCGCCGGCCATCTCCAGCACGATGGCGTTGGCGTCGCCATAGGGCATCAGGCCTGCGAGCGAGCCGCGCCCGGCCATGCGGTAGCGGCCGGAATTGTAGATGACGATGAGGTCGACGCCGCCGGCCTCCTCGCATTTGGCGGACAGACCTGTGCCGGCGCCGCCGCCGACGATCGCCTCGCCGCGCTTCGCCATGTCGCGGAACCGCCTTAGGAGTGCTGCGCGCTCAAACCTGGCCATCGGTCACCTCACTAGTCGCCGGCGCGCCCCGGCGCGGCCGAACAGGGCTCGGAATGCGCCGACAATGGTGGAGGCGAACTCGGGATCGTTGATGTTCTGTTTGACGCGGATGAGCTGGCGGCTGCCGGTCTGTCGCACCGTGCGGTCCAGCGCGCGGAACAGGGCGGCGTCGGCCTCCGGGTCCCAGAACGGCTGGCGCGGCGCATCGAGTGCGGAGACGCCGCCCTCAGGCAGGAAGAAACGGACCGGCCCGTCCATCTGGTTGAGGCGCTCGCCGATCCAGCGGCCCATGCGCTCGTTCTCCTCCGCCGTCGTCCGCATCAACGTGACCTGCGGATTGTGGACGTGGAATTTGCGGCCGCGGTAGCGCTCGGGCATGGTCTCGGGCGGGCCGAAATTGACCATGTCGAGCGCACCGACCGATCCGACATAGGGCACGCGGGTGCGGATGATGGCGCCGAACCGGTCTTCAGTTGCCGGAAACACGCCACCCATCAGGAGATCGCAGATTTCGGTCGTGGTGAGATCGACGACGCCTCCGATTTGGCCGGAGTCGACGAGGTTTTCCATCGAGCGCCCGCCGACCCCCGTGGCGTGGAAGACAAGGCATTCGAACTCCTCACGCAGGTCCGCCGCGATCTTCTGCACGGCCGGCGTCGTCACGCCGAACATGGTGATGCCGATCGACGGCAGGCCGGTGGCCACAGCCCGGTCCCGGGCTTCGCGCTGGTCGAGGCGCGCCTTCGCCATGCCAGCGATCGCGTTGGCACCGTTCGACAGCACCGCGCGCGAGATCGAGTTGAGTCCTTGCACGTCCGTGACCGAATACATCATGGCGATGTCGGCAGGGCCGACATAGGGCCCGACGTCGCCGGAGGCGACAGAGGAGACGATCAGCTTGGGCACGCCGACGGGCAGGGTGCGCATTCCCGGCGCGACCAGCGACGCCGCGCCCGAGCCGCCCGCCGAGATTATCGCGGCGACATTGCCCTGGCGCCGCAGCCAGTTGGCAAACGCGTCCGCCATCGCCGTCACGGCGGCACCGCGATCGGCACCGAACACGGCTGAGCCGCCGCGCCCGTGATTGAGGGCGATTTCCTGCGCGGAGACGTCGCAGGTGGCTTGCTTGCCGCTGGTGGAGACGTCGACGAGGCGCGTGCGCAGACCGCTGCCGGCAATGATGTCGCGTATGAAGCGGAGCTCGGCGCCCTTGGTGTCGAGCGTGCCGACGACCAGCACGACCGGCGGCCCGGACGGCTGTGACGTCGCCGGCTCGCGCTTGCGCCGCGCGCCGTCGTCGAGGCGCGCGATCTGCGTCGAGAGCGTGCGGGCCGCCGCCTCGATCCGGGCGATCGGGGCCGGCTGCGACCAGCGTGTCGGCGGTGTCGGGTTGGAGATGTAGATTCGAATTGGGCCACTCGGCCGCGCAGGCTGCGGCGCTGATTTTGTCTCGGTACTCGCAGCTGGCACGTCGAGATCAGGCGTAAGCTCGGCATGCAGCCCGACGCCCAGCAGCCGCTGCTGCAGTTCGCGGTCGGCGGCAAGCCGCATCGAGTCGATGATGCGGTTGATGCGTCCGTTGACCATGATCGCGACATTGCGCGAGACCGTCGTCGCCACGCCGATGTTCTGCTCGATCACGAGCACGGCCATGTCGCCGTCCTCACCGAGTCGCAGCAACATCTCTTCGACCTGGGCGACGATGACGGGTGCAAGCCCCTCGGTCGGCTCATCCATGATCAGCAGATGCGGGTTGGTTAGGAGCGCGCGCGAGATGGCGAGCATCTGCTGCTCGCCGCCGGAGAGCTGGCCGCCGCCATGGTCCTTCCGCTCCGCGAGCCGCGGAAATGTCTCGTAGATGCGCTCGACGGTCCAGGAGCCGGGCCGCATGCCGCCGGCAAGCCGCAGATGTTCGTCGACACTGAGCGAGCGCCAGAGCCGGCGTCCTTGCGGCACGTAGCCGACGCCGAGGCGCGCGATGTAGGCTGGCGGCCGCCGCGTGATGTCCTCGCCGCGGACGCGGATCGAGCCGCCGCTCACCGGCACCAGGCCCATGATCGCCTTGCACAGCGTGGTCTTGCCCATGCCGTTGCGGCCGACGACGGAGAACACACCGGTATCGAGCGAAAGGTCCACGCCTTGCAGCGCATGCGAATGGCCGTAATAGACGTCGAGGCCACGGATCTCGAGCGCGGCTGCGGCGCGGCGGACCTCATTCATGGCCGCCTCCGAGATAAAGCTCCTGCACCTCGGGATCGGACTCGATCTCCTGCGGCAGCCCTTCCTTGAAGATGCGGCCGTTGTGCATCATCGTGACGCTCTCGACCACGCGCAGCGCCACGTCCATGTCGTGCTCGATGATGATGTATCCGATATGCGCCGGGAGCGAGGTCAGGATCTCGACCAGCTCCTGCCGTTCGGTCGGCGAAAGGCCTGCGGCCGGCTCGTCGAACAGCACGAAGCGCGGCGCGCCGGCGAGCGCCAGCGCGATCTCGAGCTGGCGCTGCTGGCCGTGGGCGAGCTCGGCGACGGGCTGGTCCTTCACGCCCGCGAGATGGACGGCCTGCACGAGATTGTCGGCCGCGTGCATCAGCGCGTCGTTCTGCCCGGGACGCAGGAACGAAAAACGCCCGCGCGAGACGCCGCGGCAGGCGAGATAAACATTGTCCTGCACGGTGAGGCCGGGAAACAGGGCGGAGATCTGATAGGTCCGCCTGAGGCCGCGGCGGATGCGTTCATAGGGCGGGAAGTGGGTGACGTCTTCGCCGAAGAATCGGATGGTGCCGGAGGAGGGGGGAAAGTCGCCGGTGATGCAATTGAACAGCGTGGTCTTGCCGGCACCGTTGGAGCCGAGCACCGCACGCCGCTCGCCCGGCCGAACGGTGATGGTGACGTCGGTCAGCGCCGCCAGCGCGCCGAACAGCCGCGTCACGCCGCGCAATTCCAGCGCGGCACCGGCGCCGACCGCCGAGAGGCGTTGCGCGACGCTATCCATGGCCGCGTCCTCCTCCGCCCGCGCGGTTCGCAGCAGGTCGCTGGCTCTGGCGCCACCGTTGCCATAGGCCGATAACGCCGTCCGACGACCAGAACACGATGGCAAGGAAGCCGAGGCCGATCAGCAGCCGGAAGCGGTTGCCGTCGAGTCCTATCTTGACCAGGAAATCGAGCGCGAAGGTCCGTAGCAGGACGAAGATCAGTGCGCCGATGTAAGGGCCAATAGGCCGCGTGATGCCGCCGACGACGGCAATGATGAGAACATCGATGCAGGCGCCGACGCTGACCGAGCCCGGCGAGATCTGGCGGTAGTTCCAGACCTGGAGCACGCCGGCGAGGGCCGCGATGAAGGAGGCGACCGCATAGGCGGCGACGCGGTGCGCGTTGACGTTGAAGCCGAGCGCCGCCATGCGGCGCGGATTGTCACGGATGCCCTGGAGCGCCAGACCGAACGGCGCGCGGGAGACGTATTCGACGGCGAAGTAGCAGAGCGCGGCGACGGCGAGCACGATATAATAGAACGGAATATCGGCGCGCCAGTCGACACCCCAGAAATGCGGCGTAGCGACGGTGTTGATTCCGGTGTGACCGTTGAAGATCGCCCAGTTCTGGTTGGTGAAGTAATAAAATGCCGCGCCGATCGCGAGCGTGATCATGATGGTGTAGATGCCCTCAGTGCGCACGGCGAGCGCGCCGCCGAACGTGCCGAAGATGGTCGCAAGCGCGAGCGCCATCGGCACGGCAAGCCACCACGGCCAGCCGAGGCTGATATTGGCATTGCCGCTGACACCGAACACCGCGACCATGTAGGCCGCAAAGCCCGCGATAGTGAGCTGCATCAGGCTGACCATGCCGGCATAGCCGGCCAGCAGCATCAGGCTCAGCGCCATGGTGCCGAGGATCAAGGTCGTCGCAAAGATCTCGATCAGGAAGAAGCCGTTGGCGATCAGCGGCATGATCAGGAGGATGGACGCCACGATCCAGGCCGCTGGATTGTTGATCTCCGGCCATCCGCGCAGAGCCGGGCGCTGCGCTGTAGCGGGCCGGACCTGGACTCGGGTATCGTGGGTGACGGACATCTCAGCGCCTCGCAAGCAGGCCCTGCGGCCGAAGCGCCAGCACCACCACCATGATCAGGAACGTCACGACGATCGCGTAGGTCGGGATGTAGACGGAGCCGAGTTGTTCGGCGAGGCCGATGATCAACGCGCCGAGTGCCGCGCCCGGGATCGAGCCCATGCCGCCGACGATCACGACCACCAGGGACGCGAGCAGGAAGCGAATGTCCTCGCCCGGTGACAGCGATTGGAAGGTTCCGCCGACCACTCCGGCGATGCCGGCCAGTCCGGCGCCGAGTGCAAAGACGAGGACGAACACGACCTGGATCCGTACGCCGGTCGCAGCAAGGATGTCGCGGTCATCGACGCCGGCGCGGATGATCATGCCCATGCGCGTTCGGTTGAGCGCGAGCCACATCGCGACACCGATCACCACGGAGGCGGCGAAGATCACGAGCCGCACCAGGGGATAGCGCAGATAGACTGGCTCGCCGGAGGATTTGATAGCGGTGATCAGCGGCAGCTCGATCGGGCCGATCAGCCAGTTCGGGGTCTGGATCTGATAGAAGTCGCCGCCGCAAGCCCACAGCATCAGATCGGCAAACACGATCGACAGCCCGATCGTGACCATGGTCTGGCGCAGGTCCTGGCCCTCCATGCGGCGGAACACGATGACCTGAAGCAGGACACCGACCAGCGCGGTCAGGATGAAGGCGATGATGAAGCTGAGGATCCACGATCCGGTCGAGGCGCTGATGGCGTAGCCGATATAGCCGCCGAACAGATAGAGCGATCCGTGCGCGAGGTTGACGTTGCGCATCAATCCAAAGATCAGCGTGAATCCGCTCGCAACCAGAAAGTAGAGCCCGCCGAGCGTGATGCCGTTGAACACGGCATTGAGGAACACGCGCTTGCGGCCGATCGCGTCTTCAAGGCCGGGCGGCCACACCGCGAAGATGAGCCAAAGCGCAAGCGCGATGGCGATGATCACGATCAGCGCCCAGGTCGGATGGCGTTCGACGAAGCGCGTCACGATAGCTGCTCCATGCTCGCCCAGCCGCGCAAGTGGGAGCAGGGATGGATCAGGCGCCAGCGACCTTGATCGACGTCGTGCTTCGAATGCAGCTCGGACAAGCCCCTGCAGGCTGCGTGCCTCGCCATGGACGTGCGTTCTCCCAGAACCTGACAATGCTCTTTCGGCACCGCCTTCCACACATCCTAGCGCGAGCGAGGTTGGCGCATTTGACCGTCAGTATCTTTTCGCGCGGTCAGGCACGTAAAACCTTGGCGGCGCGGCGATAATCGGTGGGCGCCATCCCGACATTGGCGGTGAAGAAGCGGGTGAAGCCGCTCTGCGAGGAGAAACCGAGATCGAAGCCGATATCGGCGATGGGTGCTTCGCTGGCGACGAGAGCCTCGAGCGCCTGTTCCATGATCAGGGTGTTGAGATAGAGATGCGGCGTGACGCCGGTCTGGGTGCGGAACAGCCGGTAGAAATGCGGCCGCGACAGGCCGGATTCCCGCGCGATCGTGTCGAGCTCCATCTCGGCGCCCGGACTTTCCGACATCAGCTTGATGCACTTGCGCACGCGGAAGTCCGTGACGGCGCCACTCGCGCGCGCCTCGCGTGCGATTCCGGCCTGTTGCCAACTTTCATCGTAGCAGATGTCGATCAGCCGCCGCAGTTCGCCGTCGAGGCTTGAGAGCGACGGTGCGCCGCACACGAGCGCCGCGGTTCGCCGGATATGCTTGTCGAGTGCGACCGTGCGCTTGAACTCAGTGCGGCCGAAGCGTAGCCGATCGGCCCCGGGTGCATCGGGTGCGAACCACTCGGCATTGACGTAGAGCACGAAGAAGATCGCGCCGCCGTCGAGATCGGACGGCAGGAAGTTGTGCGGCTCCCAGGGGTTGACGGCGACGACGGAGCTTTCGGTCAGATCATAGTGCCCGTCGGAGACATCGATGCATGCCGACAGGCCGCCGACATGGAAGATCAGATGACCTTCGCGGTGTGCGTGCACGTTGAAGGGGCGGTTCAACTGATAGACCGTCGCCCGACCGAACCGGCCGTGAAAGACGGCGAGCGCCCGGCTCATGCCTTTCCCTCCCGAATGTTTCAGGTCTTTTCAGTGAGCGTTCAACAACCGGGAAGAGATTGCAAGCGCAGAACGGCCGCGTCCGCAAGTCGCTTCCCGGTTGCGAGACAGAAGGGAAGTGTCACTATTTCTTACATTCCGGGACGCTGCGGCTCGGCAGTCCGATCTTGGCGAACACCGCCGGATCGTAGCCGAGCGTCTGGTTCACGTTCGGGATCACCTTCACGACCTTGCTGAACAGCGCGCCTTTGCCGTCATCGACGACTTCGGTGACGAAGTTGGTGCCGATCGCCTGGCGGTTGGCATCGAGCTTGATCTTGCCGTTGGGAGCGTCGATCTCGATCTTCGCCAACGCCGCTTTGAACTTGGCCTGGTTGTTGGAGAGGTCGCCATTAACCTCGCGCAGTGCCAGGATGAGTGCCATGGTCGAGTCATAGTAATTGGTCGCAAGCAGCGACGGGCTCGGGAAGCGCTTGTTGGGCGGGAAGGCGTCTTGATACGACTTGACGAATTTCTGCCAGCCCGGATTCTCCCAGGTGTCGGCTTGGCCGCTCGCCGCGATGGTGCCGATCAAGGCGTTCTTGGCGTTGCCTTTGGATGACAGGATGGTCTGGTCGATCATGATGGAACCGCCCATCAGATGCGCCTTGCCGCCGGCCTGTTGGTACTGATTGAGGAAGTTGACGGCGTCGGCACCGCCGAGCCCCAGATAGATCGCATCGACATCGTCGGGCAGGGCCGCGATGACGGAAGCAAAATCCTTGGTGCCGAGCGGCACCCATTGCCGGTTGGTGACCTGTCCGCCGGCGCCGCAGAATTCGAGCACCAGACCGAACACCTGGGTGTAGATGAAGGAGTAATCCTCGCCGACGGTCGCGATCTTGCGATAGCCCTTGGTCTCGTAGGCATACTTGCCAAGCCCCACCTGCCACTGCGCGCCGTCCATGTTGTAGCGGAAGAAGTTCGGGGCGGGGTCGACATAGGTGGCTTCCTGGGCGCCGGAGGCCGCATTGATGAAGGTCAGCTCGGGGTGGGTTTTGGCAAAGTTCTTCACCGCGATGCCCTCGTCGCCGGAGAGCGGCGACAACAGGATCTGCACCTTGTCCTGCTCGATCAGCTTGCGTACGGCGCGCACCGCCGAGTCCGGTGTCGCGTCGGTGGAGGCAACGATGAATTCAAGCTCCTTGTCGCCGACCTTCTTGCCGAGCACGTTGAGCGCGGTCTGATGACCGCGCATGCCATCCTCGCCGAGCACCGTATAGGTGCCTTCGAGGGTCGCGGTGACACCCACCCTGATTTTTTCCTGCGCGATTGCCGCGCCTGAAAGAAGCAGGCTGCTTAACGCGATCAGTCCCACACTGCATTTTGACATCTTGCACTCCTCCCTGTGTCCCTGGGTCGCCGATGCGAACGGGCGAACCGCCCGTGGCTCGCGAAGGCGCCCGGCTTCTTGAGAGAAGGCTAACCGAAGTCGGATGCGGCGCACGCGTGGGCGCCTCGTCGGGTTTGACGGGCAGTCTCATTTTGAATGTTGCGGCGCAATTTGCTTCGCGGTGCAGCAGATGGCCGTGCGGAGTTCATTGCGGGGCGTCGACCCACGAGTCCCGGAAGCGTCAAGAGGCAACGAGGCGGTCGACTTCAGGACCCATGCCGAGCGATGCGATCAGCCGGATGCGCCTTCGGCGGTCCGAGCTTCAGCGGACGGTCGACGGACTGGCTCGCGGGGACCAAACGGCCGATGGAAACTTGCTTGCGAAGGCTCGGATCCTGGGTTGAACGCGCGATCCGTCTATCACTTCGAGTTGGCCACAACGGTTGAAGGTGTGCAACTTCCTGCCGGGCCATGCCGGCCCCGGTCCAAGGGTGTGGCGAACAATCTGTTTGAATGTCGTCGGCGACAGCTCGACTATCTCGGCCAGACCGAGCGCAGCGCCGTAGCCGCCTGCACAATCCTGGACAGGCCGCCACAATGTTTCATTGACGGTGACGAAATTGCCTGCCGGCCGCGCGCTTGCGCGGTCGATCAGGACAGGGTTGCTGGCATGAGGCAGCCAGGGCCCTAACAGGCTCTTTGCGTAAAAAATTGCCAGCGAATCCGAATACCCGGCGGTTCCGTCGCGCCAGGCGGCAAACAGATAGTTCATTCCGTTGTGCCGCGTGATCGTGACGTCGGACAGCTCAATGCCTGAAAAGAGCGTCGCGTGTCGCTCCCACTTGTCCGGAAACCGTACGCATTTGTACAGGGCCACGTCCCGATTTGTGGAGCTCTCCGGGATCATCCATAACTCGCCGTTGTCCTCGATCAGGAACGGATAGGACAGGTGCCAAGGCTCCTCCAGTACGGGTACGACCTCTCCGATGGGGCCCGTTTCATCGAACTCGATCGCCGAGATGATCCCTTTTCCGACCCGGTGATCGAGATCCTCGAAGAAGACGAACGTCCTGCCGCGCCACCTGACCGGAAAGGGATCGGCGTAGAAACGATGCCCTGGATCTGCAAGGACGTTCCAGCCGGGCCCGGACAGATCGCCGGTATTCCAGACGCCCGCGCCCTGATTGAAGCGCCATCCGACGTGCCAATGCGGAGCATAGCAGCAGAGGCGATAGATCTCCCTGGCGATCGATGCTGCCAATCCGCGCACGACATAGCCGGCAGGGTGCCGGCGGATGCTTTGCCCGGCGCAGCGCGCCAGTTCCGGCAAAATCCGCGGCCTTCCTGACAGGATCGCCGTTACCATGCTCAGGGTTCGTGCCATGACCGTGTCGAGACCGCCGCTCAAGCCGGCCGCGATCTCTCCGGAAGGATGGCCGCGGTCGAGAACCGAGCCATCGCGCTCGTTGATGATTTCGATGACCGGCAGGTCGCCGGCGAGAATGGCCGACAATGCAGCGTCCTCGCCGGCGGCTCCGTTGAATATCGGACGGAGAAGTAGCCGGGCAGAAGAGTTTGGATCGCTTGGGGCACGGGTGAAGTTGACGATCACGTCAGCCGGGGCGGTGGGCGGCCGCGTGTCGTCCGGAACGATTTTCAGTTTGTCGGCGCCGCTGCGCTTGCCCCGATGCAAAACCAGGCGCTCGAGTTCGAACAGCGCGTCCAGGCCGGCAGGTCTTGCCTGCGCCGTTGCGGTCCACGCGATTTGAATCGGAACATCCCGGCCGTCGATCGACAACGCTTCGCGGCACATCCACCGCCGCGCATGCTCACGTTCGCAGCGAAACTCGATGATCATGTCGAGATAATCTACTCCGGCGCCCGCGATCAAATGATCTGGTCGAGGATTTGGACGTATTCCTCCACCATGGCATCTACCGAATAGCGCAGCTTCAGGCTTTTGGCGTTCTGTCGCAGTTCGTCGCTCAGGTTTTGGTCTGCCAGAATCGTGGATACCGCCGCCGACAGCTTCGCATGATCGGAGGCATCGACGAAGAGGGCTGTGGGTCTTCCTTCGAAAGACAGAACCTCGCGCAGGACGGGAAGATCGGTGACGACGGAAGGAACCCCGGCGCTTGCAGCTTCAACCGCAGCCAGGCCGAAGGTCTCGGCCTGGGTGGGAAACACAAACACATCCAGGCAGGCCAGAAAGTCCGCCATCCGGCGCGGCGGAATCTCGCCGACCAAATGCAATCTGTCGGATACTTTTAGCTCTTCCGCGAGCTGCCTCAGCCGTGCCTCGTCGGTTCCCTGGCCGGCCAGTGCAAGGTGCCAGGATCGTTCATCGGGCAAGAGACGTATCGCCAGATCAAGCCGCTTGTGCGGGTGAAGCCTCGCGGCGCAGCCGAGCAATATGCGGTCCTGCGGCAAATCGAATTGTCGTCGCGCAGTTTCCTTCGGCAGCGCGATCGATTTGTCGTCGAAGCCGTGCGCCACATGCGTCATGCGGGATCGGTAGGCCGACGGGTAGCGCGAGTACTCGCGCTGCATGTCCAGCGAGTTGAGCGTTATGTGGTCGAAGAAGCCGAGACTGCCCATCACGATGTCGGCTGCGCGGACCGGCCAGCTCATCGACAATGCTGACGAAACCTGATTGGCGACAACAGGGGCGCGGCTGACGAGACGCGAGATCCCTGCGCCGATGACGTTGCCGAAATGCTGGAAGGTCAGTACAGCGTCGGGCCTGACGGCCCTGATATTGTGACCGAGTCTCCAGAGCATTCGCAGCAGCGCGAGCGGACTTCCGGGGCGGCTGGACGCGCAATAGAACGTATTCGGCGGCTCGTCGAAGGAGTCCGATTTGCGGAAGAAGAAGAGGTTTGAGACCTGATAGCCGCGTGCACTCAGGCCGACACCAAGCAGTCTGGATATCTCCTGGGCTCCAGCGTTCTCGGCCTGGGTCTGCACGAGAAGAACGCGCGGCTTCTGCCTGCTGTTATCTGGTCGCGCGACGGACGGTGCGGTCGACGATCGCATCGTTGCCTCGCCCAATTCGGCGTTTGGCTGATAGCGGAGCACGGATTCCTACCCGATGAGGGAATGGATTGTTGACCTTCTAATAGCCATAGCTATCACGCCAAGCTCAAGCGGACATCGACAAGCGCGCAACGGAGTTAATGCGCAGCCTGGGCGAACAGGTCTCTTTCACAACGGAAATTCGTCGATTCCGGCGGGAACGTACGGTGCCCGTTAACCAATTGGCCATGACCATGCGGAAGGCGGGTAACTGCGGATTAACCATAGATATTTACGGTGGAGCAGGCCGCTGAACAGTGTTCGCCAGTTGAATCCGAGTAGTATCCATGACGTTCGGTCGCCCCGCAGACCCGACAAGTTCCGGCTCGGCCGCAATCGCCGCGTCGTGGCAGACTCGAAATGCGTCGAACGGTGAAGCCGGTGGTACCGCCGCACGCGATGGCGGTGCGCTCACAGTCGCAGGCGCGTTCTCCTTTCTTCGGGACAACGCCCGCCGCATCCTGACGCTGGCTCTGGCGATCTTCGCCCTCGGCGTCGTCGTTCTACTCGTGATTCCGGTACGATTTGCGGCGACCGCTCTGGTCGTTGTCGATCCCCGAGAGCAACGCGTGACCACGGAGCAGGACGTTCTGCCGGGCATAGGGCAGGATAGTGCCGCGCTGCAAAGCCTGGTTGAAGTCGCCAAGTCCGACGGCTTTCTCGAGCCGCTGATCGAGCAGCTCAAGGTTCGGGATGACGCGGACATTTCCGGGGGGCACACCGACCCCGCGCGCCTGCTCGAGAGATTCCGCAACCGTCTCGACATTTCCCGGCGCGGGCTGACCTATGTCATCGCCATCCGGTTCACCTCGAACCGGCCGGAACGGGCTGCCTATTATGCCAATGCCATTGCCGAGGCGTTCGTCGCCCGCCAGGGGCGCATGCGCACCGACGCGACCGACGAGGCCGCCGATTGGCTCGGCGGCCGGCTGAAGACATTGAACGACCGCCTGCGAACCTCCGAGGATGCCGTTGCTGCATTCAAGATCGAGCACAGGATCGTCAATGCCGGCAAGGACGCCACGACTCAGCAATTGCGCGTGACCGAACTGTCGCAGCAAGTTGCTGCTGCGCGCGCCCGCACCGAAGAGGCGAAAGCCCGTTACGAGCAGGCGCAGCGCGATGTGAAGGCGAATGTCGAAGGGCCCGCCAAGCAGGATCTCCTGAGTGCCCTGCGGGCGCAGCGATCGGCGCTTAACGACCAAATCGCGCAAAAGCGCGCGGTGTTGGGCGATCGCCATCCCGATCTCGTCATGTCGTACAGCCAGTCGAATGATCTCAATAGACAGATCGAGGTCGAGCGGACGAAAGGCATCGAAACCGCAAAGTCGGAATACGAGGCACAGCAAGCCCAGCAGAGGGCCCTGGAGAACCAGATGAAGGCGGCTGAATCGCAGCTCCTCGTCGATGGTCAGGCTCTGGTGCGGCTGCAGGAGCTGCAGCGCGACGCCGAGGCCAACCGAAACATCTACGAACAGTTTCTTTCGCGGTCCAAGACCACGAACGAGCAGCGCCTTCTGCAGAGCTCGCAGACCAAGGTTGCTTCGGCCGCCATTCCGCCGCTTCGCTCCACCCTTCCGCCGCTGCCTTTGCTGCTCGCCGCTCTGGCGATTGGTTCGCTTCTGACAGCGACGGCGGCCGTGGCGGCTACGGGACGGAGATCCAGCGAGTCCGTTTCGGAAATCCGCGGACTGGACCTGGCTCCACGCCAGTCCGAGGTATGGCCGCGCCCTCCCGTATGGGCCCGTATTCCCGATCTGGCGCCTGGAGAGCTCGCCAAAAACGTCTGGCAGGGCGGGCTATCCGCGGGAGCCGAACTTGATCTCAGTCCTCATCTGCGTCCGCTCGTCGAGAGGTTGGAAAAATTGCCAGGACCTCGGGGCAAGGTCGTTCTTGTGATGTCAGTCGGGAAGATGGCCGGCGGCAACACCGTCGCGCGTTCGCTGAACCGGTGGGCTTTGAGCACGGGAAAACTGAGCGTCCTGATCCAAGTGCAGCCGGATCTCGGCGGTGCCGGCACCACCGGAGCCAACGGGCACGGCGAGGGCGCCACCATCGCGGGCTTTCGCAGCGTCGATATGCTTCTCGGCGCGGGCAGGAGGCCAGAGTCGCTGTCTGAGGACGATATTCGTTCGGAGTTTGACCTGATCGTCGTCCATGCGACGTCTCTTGCTTTCCAACCCGAGGCGGCGGCTCTGGCGGCTTACGCCGATCTGGTTCTCCTGGTGGTCTGCGAAGATGCTGTCGATTCACCAGCCATGCGCAGAGCGACGGCTGCGATATCGAGATTTGGTGGCGTGCCGACCGGACTTGTGGTCAATCGCGCATCTCCCAGTGCGGCGGCCTCTTATCGTCGGGGCGAGGCCTTGGGCCTGGTTGGTTGATCCTCGTTCGGCAACGTAATGCCCAGGCGCCTTGGCTATCAAACGCGAGTCGCGCCCTTAATCGGTCGTATCGGCGACACGGACGGAGTACGCGTTGCGCTTGAAGAACGGGACGCGCGAGAGCACCAGAATTGAAGGATCGACTCCGGCTAGCCGGCGGCAGAGCAAATTCAGGACGATGGTCGCGAACGCCAGCGACACCGTCGCTGAAATCGCTGCGCCAAGTACCCCGAGCCAGGGAATGAGGACAAGAAATCCAATCAGCCGCACCGCCACATTCGCGGCAACAACCGGGACATATTTCCGCTCGTGGCCAGTGAGCTGGAGGATGGCTGCGGACGGACCGCCAGCGGCCTGAATGGCAGTGCCGATTGCGAGCACGATCAGGACCGAATGCTGCGCGGCGAAATGGGCCCCGAACAGGTTGAGGAGGTAGGGGCCGCCAATCCAGATGATGACGAGTCCGCTGACCACGCAAAGCGCGGTCACCTCCGCCATGAGCTGCAGCGTCCGCTTGAATTCCTGGTGGTTCTTACTGAAGTACAGCGAGGGAAGCCGGCGCGCCCCGAAACTATACAAGGCGGCCGACAGCATGGCGAAGATGTTGGCGAGGCGCGAAGCGGCGAAATAGATTCCCGCGGTCGTTGGGTCCAGCATCCAGTACACCAGGATGACGTCGAAGTACTGGTTCGCAACCTCGAGGATGGATGCGACCCAGAAATGCAGGGCACTCGATCTCCAGCGCGAAGGCTCCGAGCGAGCCGGCGTGTCGCGCAGGTTCGGCAGGGCTCGCGCAATCGCAACGATCTGCGCGACCACCCCCACCGACATGGCAATCGTCATGACGGTGATCAATTCGGCGGGTTCGAGTTGTTGATGACCGAACAGCACTGCAAGCAGAAACAGGACGACGCCGACACGCCAGAAGAGCTCCCTGTTTCCTTCTCCCATGAGAATGCTGACCAGCGAGCGCGCGATCTGGCTGCCGAGCATCAGCCCGGCGTTCACTGCAGTATAGGCCGACACGGCCAGTATCAGCAGCCACCAATCGCCTCTGATGTTCGCCGCCAGTGCGATCGCGGCGACCGCAATCACCATCGCAACGAAGGAAATCTTCAGGCTCGATAGGAGCACACCTTTCGTGAGGTCGTGCCGATCGCCCACCTGGTACTCGTTCAGGAAACGCACAAGGAGCGATTCCTGGCCGACCAGCCCTACGACTGACGCGATCTGGGCGAGCGAAATCCAGGTCGCAAAGATGCCGAACCCATCCGGCGACATTGTTCGTGCCGCCAGCGAGAACAATGCGAACGCCAGCGCTCCGCTGGCGACCTTCAGGAGGATGGTCCCGGCAACACCGCGCGTCACGTCGCGTCGCATGAATTGGATGATGGATTCGATCATGAAAGTTACGAGGGCGGCTTCCCGAGGGAAACACGTTACGATACCGGCGCAAGCCTAGCACGCGAAAAGACTGCGAGTGTTAATGTACGGCGTCCAGGATATTTCCGGCTGTGACTGTTGCGACGGTGCGCCGGGTGCATCATCGTGGAACACCATCGTTCCAGTTGTCCCAGATAGTGCAAGGCCCGCCTCACCGAACAACGGCACAGCGCCGCGCGGCTTCCGGCGGGGGGGCGATATTGGCTGCTCAACTGCGCAATGGCACGCCAGTAAGCACCGCCGCGGCCGGACACCGGATTCGCAAGGTCGATACCAGCAAGGTGCGTGCCGAGATCTCGTCAGGCTGGATCATGCCTGTTCTTCATTAACCTCGATGTCGAGAAATGATCGCGTTTGGCTCCATGATGCGACATCAGGCGAGGGACTTGCACATGCAACAGTCGTTAACTGTGGGAGGCTGGACATGACGGCGAACAGCGGCGCGGCCGAGCCGATCGCGCCCGCCGGGGCTGCGACGATCGTCGCGGATATCGCCATTGTCGGTGGAGGCCTTGCCGGATCGCTCGCGGCTGCCGTCCTTGCAAGAGCAGGACATCGCGTGGCCTTGGTCGAGAAGCGTGCCGTCCATCCGGATGAGTTCCGGGTCGAAAAGATTGGCAGCCAGCAGCTCGACGTGTTCCGCAGGCTAGGCTTCATCCGCGGCCTCGAGAGCATGGCTTGTCCATACGACCGCGTGCTCAATATCCGGGAAGGCAAAGTTGTCGACGTCAGCGTCGGACGGGCTTACGGGTTCACCTATCGCCATCTCGTTGCGATGGCGCGCGGTCAGATACCCGATCCATCGAGCCTGATCATTGACGAGGTCATCGCAGTGAGCTGCAGCGATGACGTGCAGCATCTCGACCTTGCCTCGGGAAGGCGCCTTCAGGCGCGCCTCGTCATCTTGGCGACGGGCATGGCGGGAGTTCTCGGATACAGGCTGGGAATTCGGCGGCGCGTGCTGGCCGCACAGCATTCGGTCTCGTTCGGCTTCACCATCGCGCGCCGGGACGGCGCGCCATTCGATTTTAACGCCCTGACCTGTTACGGCGAACGCGCCCGCGACGGCATCGACTATCTCAGCCTGTTCCCGGTACCGGCCGGCATGCGGGCCAATCTCTTCATGTTCCGCGACCCAACCGATCCGGTCATGCGCGAGCTGCGTCGCGACACGGAAGCGACAGTTCTGCGCCTGCTGCCGGGACTGCGGTGTTACCTCGGCGATTTTCTCGTCACAGACCGAGTGCAGAATTGGGTGATGGACCTTTCCATCGTCGAGGGGCACCTGCAGCCGGGCGTTGTGCTCATCGGCGATGCGTTCCAGACCAACTGTCCTGCTGCCGGCACCGGCGTTGCCCGTCTGCTGGTGGACGTCGAGCGTCTTAGCACCGAATATGCACCGCGATGGCTCATGACTGAGGGCATGAGCAAAGAGAAGATATCGCAGTTCTATTCAGATCCGGCCAAGGTTGCGGCGGATCAGCAGTCGCTGAAAATGGCGCGCTTCCGCCAGGCCCTGACGTCTCGCGGGGACATCGGCTGGGATGTGCGGCGGCGGCTGCACTTCCTCCGGCGCAAGATCATCCACCGGTTCGACCAGGCGCGGCCGGGCTGGCTCGGGCGCGTCCGTACTGCGCTGCGCGCCTGAAGGCAGCCCGTCGCCATGCGTCTGTTGGTCAGCGCGTCGGAGACGAGGTGCGGGTCGCAGGCAGCCTGAACTCCGAGATTCGCTTTGCCGCCAGCTTGAGCCAGGGAGCCTGCCTCAGTGCGAACAAGGCGATCGTGCCTGCTGTGCTGCCGGCTTGAGTGACCGCCCACATCGGCGAAGGCTGTCCGCCAAACGATTTCTTGTAGGGCTCATCACCGATCGTGAAATCGAGCATGCGGTCGCCGCGCTCGATGCAATCCCTTGCGACACGCTCAAACATCAGAGCGCCAAGTGACTGGCTCTTGTATCCGGCAATGTCAAACGCACTCATGATGACGAGGAAACTGCCGCGATGGCACAGTCCAAGCACGGCGGCGATCACGTTGCCGTCCATCTTCAGGGCGTAGAGTCGAACAAAGGAGCCGAGACCGCGGAGCGCCACGTCGGAATAGAAGTCGTAATACTCGGGGCGCTGGAGCAAATCTCCGTCGCCATGCGCCTGAAACCGCGGACCGCGAAGTTTCCTCATCACCTCCATCGTAGCGAGCGCAGAGGCGCTGTCGTCGCAGCACGAGAAGACTAGCGCGCCCTTCTTCTCAAGCTGGCGGTACTTTTTTGCGAGCTCCTTTTGAACGGAGCGATCCATCGCGCTGGCCCGCCAGTGCTCAAACGGGGCGAGGAGAACGGTCGCATAGGCATTCGTGTCCATGGATACCCGGCGTGGCGCCGCCAGGAGGTTCTCGATCGGAAGCCGCCCATCGGGCAGCTTGGTCATCCGGAGCAGATCGAAAGGCCGAATGAGGCGCCGGATCTCGGCGCAAGCATGCTCGTCCTCGGGGAGTTGCGACAACAGTTCGGCACTGCAGACCGGCGCCAAATAGTCGGATACGCGGAGGTCGGCGAATTCGACGGTTCGTATCGGGCCGCGTCGAATCCGGAGCAAAGGCAGCACCATCGCGAGCGTGCCTGTTAAGTGCCGGCGAACAACGACGATCAGCGGCTCCGCTCTCGCATGCAGGGCGAGCTTGGCATAGAGGCGGTCCAGCCAGAGCGGATGCTGGAACGCGGTCGCGGCCGAGTTGTCGAACAGCTCGACGTATTCCGGAGACAAAAAGTCGAACCCGTGATCGATGCTGACATCGAACGTATCGCTAGCCTTGTTCATACGTGACCGGGAACACCAGAAATTTCGGGAAGGCCGATCGGCCTGAACTGCGCTCTTATAGCAGGGCGGTGCCGGCGCAGACACCGGTGAGGCGCGATCCTTATTAATAAGTCAGGCTTACGCGCCGTCGCTTGACCCATTTTGTGATCCTTCAGCGCTGAACCAGATCCGGCGTCGGCCTGCCCGAAAGCGTCTCGCCCCCGATTGCATGGCAAACGTATCGTTAACGAATTCCCAATCCTTGATGTCGTGCAGCCTTTTGGGCGCGGAGCTGGCGCGCGATCCGCGATAGCAATTTATTAACTGTGCTTAAGGAAGGTCAGATCATGGCCAGCCTGCAGACCGAGGTGAATTCCGGGGTACCCGAAAGCGCGATCTGGAAAACGCGCGGCGTCGGCGTGGAAAAGCTTGCCAGGATCGTCATCGGCGGTTCGATCACCGTCAATGTGGTCGCATCGATGGGCACCTTCAACGCCGCGCTGCTGCCTGCAGAGTTCACCAATCTGCAACAGGCGATCGCTCTCTTGATGTGGGGCGTCCTGATCTACGCCAGTGCCTTCGTGCGTCCACGGCTGTGGCTGCAGTTCAATCCCGACCTGATCGTGCTGGTGGCATTCTATGCTCTGGCCGCCATTTCCGTGGCCTGGAGCAGCGTCAGCGCCGCTGCGATCATGAAGAGCGCGGCGCTTGTGGTGACGACCTTCGGTGCGTTCTGCCTCATCACGCGCGTCGACATCGACGAGATCGTGAGGTCGACGGCGCTCGGTCTCTTCATCCTGGTCGCCGCATCGGCTTTTTGTGCGGTCTTCGTGCCCGAGATCGGGGAAGACCAGAGCTGGATGCACAATGGTCAATGGCAAGGAATCTATGAATCGAAGCAGACGCTCGGCTTCGTCAGTGCGTATCTGATGTTTTTTGCCTGCTATCGGAAGATGAGGGGGCAGGGGTGGGCGG
>NZ_JADPKQ010000019.1:0-18074 GCF_023074015.1 Bradyrhizobium sp. 142 | reverse complement strand
GCCACGCAGGCCACGCATTTGCGCGCAGCCTGACGAAGCAACGGTGCCGGACCGGCGTCGTTCCTCGCTGCGGGAAAAGCTCCGGACTCACGAATATTGCAGACTCCGGCTCCGGACGTCGTATGATCCGTGTCGGGGATTACAGGGATGATCGCATCGAGCACCGATCGGCCGATGTGTCCGGTATGCAAGCACCGGATGGCGTTGGCGCGCATCTCGCCTGGCGCACATGGCTCCGAAGAGCGCACGTTCGAGTGCTCGACCTGCGAGCGGACCGAAAAGATCTCGATCGTTGTGGATCCGATGAAGACGGACGCGGTCGGCTGGCTCGCCGGCGAGCTCAGACCGCCGAAGTGAAGCGGCTTCGGCCACTGCACTACGGTAAGCCGCCGACCGGCGTGGATCGTCAACGAGATCAGGCGCCCAAATAGATCCGCGCTCAGTCGTCACCGCACGACGATTGGGATTAATCTCTGCCCAGGCACCGACCACACCCGGTTGCGCGTGAGAGCCAGTTCACGCGCGATGACAGGAAAGCCTGCTACGGTCATCGTTTTCTTCGAGGAGATCGAAGCATGGATTGGGCGGCCAAGGCGCTGGCGAGCGCGACCGGCACGGATGTGGACGTCGAGCAATTCAAGACCGTCGCGATCTTCTGTGGCGCGGGTCTGCTGCTGTCCATGGCGGCGGCGATGACCTTCGGCCTCGAGCTCGGGGCCGCTCTCTCCTGAGTGAAGGATTGCCGCGAATGCGCGCAAGGTGGCTTCCGCGACCTCCTGAGCGGCCTCCGGAGAATGGCGCGTCTTGACTGCCCGGCCGCTCGTATACTCAACTACTCCGAGCAGTGATGTCGTGGGAGTGCGTCATGGAGCAGGAATTCTATCGAGGTCTCGCGCTGCGGGTCCGGGTCCTTGCCGAGAAGGCCGACCCGTTCACCCGCCGTCGTCTGCTGGATCTGGCCAAGCGGTACGACGCGGAGGGAGGCAGCTCGCGTCCCGCCAGCTCGCTGGAGCGCCCCCTGCCCGTGCCGCACGGGATGCCGCCGACCTCGATCTTCACCGGGCCCGGCGAGGCCTGACGCCCTGGGTGCCGGAGGTCACGTCCGGCCTGGGCGCGGTCAGGCCGGCGCCTCTTCCGCTATCGACACGTCATCCTCGGTGAGCTTCGTCTCCAGCCGAAGACTGTTCAGCTTGGCGCTGCGATGCCGAATCCTGGTGCCGCGCATCAGGACAAACTTGAACCGCTCGGCGATCAGCATCTGCAGGATCGGCGTCAGCGCGTCCCACGGGATGCCGATGTTGCCGTAGATCACGTCGCGGACGTCGAGCGTCCCGAGCGCGATCGGTTCGAACTCCTTGCGCCGGTCCCCGACGAGCTCCGGCGAGGGCAAGAGCTCCGGCGAGGGCAACAGCGCGATCTCAACCCTGTCCGTCTTCAGTGCCGTGGGCCGCAGCATCTTGCCCCGGATCTGGAGGTGGCGGAATTCGTCGTAGGGGCTGATAGGACGCGGGTCCATGTTGAGCGAAAACGAGTAGCCCGAGTCCCAGCCATCGATTTCGACCACGTAGTCGACGAACTCCTCGCGCCGCGAAGGGCGGCGCTTCTTCTTCGCGGGCTCCCTTGGCTTCGGGTCGTCCGCCATGGCTGGGATGTTGCCGTCCTGAATGACAGCCCAAGCTATCCGAGTCGGCTCGCGGCGGAAAACCTCCTAGCCGCCATCGGCGGCCGTCGCAGCGATCCGGCGAAGAGCGGCAAGCCGCCCCTCCGGAGCGACCAGGTCGGCGGCCCGCCTGTCGGACTTCCATTTGGGCGAGATCGGCCACGACGGGACGCCCGCAAACCGGCTGAATCGCATCAAACATGAGCCCAAAACGCCGTGAATCGTTCGTTTTTCAGCTACCTCGCGGCCGCCCATCCCGGTATTGTGCACCTCCACCGTGCCTGCCGGATCGGCTCACCCCTTTTCGAGAAGCGATGCTGTTTCAGGATACATCTGAGCTGGCCACGATGGCCAAGGCCTTGAGCCGTTCGGCGGACTATCGGGTACTCCGGCGGTTGGTGCCGCGCACGCCGTCGCTGCCAGCCACCGGGCAAGAGACCAGGATCGGCGTCCTGCTCGACACCGAGACGACCGGTCTCGATCATCGCAAGGACGAGGTCATTGAACTCGGGATGGTCAAATTTGACTACACGCCGGACGGCCGCATCGTCAGCGTCAGACACACGTTCTCCGCCTTCAACGAACCCTCCGAACCTATCCCGCCGGAGATAACCGCGTTTACCGGCATCACCGATGACATGGTGGCGGGCGATAGGATCGACGAGGCGGCAGTGAACGCCTTCGTCGGCGACGCGGTGATCGTCATCGCGCACAACGCGGGCTTCGACCGGAAATTCGCGGAGCGCTATTGGCCGGTTTTCGAGCAGAGAGCTTGGGGATGTTCCACGACCGAGGTCGATTGGCGCCGCCACGGATTCGATGGCGCTCGGCTCGGCTATTTGCTGAACGGTGCGGGCTTCTTTCACCAGGCGCACAGAGCGGTCGACGATTGCCACGCCCTCCTAGAAGTCCTCGATTTCGACTTGCCGACGACGGGCGCCCCGGCGCTCGCCGTCTTGTTGGAAACGGCCCGGCAGAAGACGATTCGAATCTGGGCGGAGCAGTCGCCTTTCGATCTCAAGGATTCCTTGAAGCGACGCGGCTACCGGTGGAGCGACGGCAGCGACGGCCTGCCCAGGTCCTGGTACGTCGACGTCTGCGAGGCCGCTCTGGACGACGAGATCGCGTTTTTGAAGGCGGAGATCTACCAGCGCGACGTCGAACCGCGCCTACAGACGCTGACCGCCTTCACGCGGTTTTCGGCAAGGGCTTAGGTCTCCTTAGGAGACCGAATCAGCTAAGCGCCCGGCTACAACCACATGCTCTCGATCGTCCATTGAAAAATCTTCCTATGGTTGCACTGATTCCACTGATTCGTATGCCCGCACTCTGGTTGATTGCACGTTGGGTTCATACATAATCGTCCATGAAAAGCCTATGGAAAGTATCTGAGGGGCTTGCTCCGCGAAGAGCAACGAGTGCCTCTGCACGGCAAGATCGCACTACCGATCGTTCTCGTCGGCGTGGCGCTCCTCTCGCCAGGCTGGAAGGACGCAGGCGTCGCGTACTATGGCCTGGGATTATAGCGAGCGCTTCGCGCTGATAGCATAGAATCAGGCGCCTGGCGGAGCGGAGACGCATGACCTTCAGCAAGTACCAATTCAGGGTCGAGCTGCGGCAGCTGATCGAGAAGCACATCAGTGCGTTCAGCACGTTCGAAGACTACGTCTTGATCACCGGGGAGATGGAAGAGGCCAAGCACAGGCTGGACATGGAGGCCGAGAAGTTCCCGGACGAGGAGATTGACGCCTGCGAATTGTAGCGAGCGCTTCGCGCTTATCTCTCCCTCGGCCCGGGTGCCGTTTCGTTCGAGGTTGGAAAAGAACTTGCCCTGGCGCGGAAAGCAATCGAGCAGAAGTCGCTGGTTTTGTGCTACCGAAATGGCGGCGCCGGGGCTGGCTCATTTCATCACCGAACACATCTTCCAAACCGGCGGGCCGCAGAGTGATCTGTGGCCATTTTGTTCGAGCTTCAACACGGAAATACGCAATCAATCGCGGGTTCGGGCTAGTCACTTTGCTCCTTTTGCCAGATATCGATAGGGTTTGGGCACCAATGCTCAATAAATAAGCGAACCACGTCCGACGTACAACCTTTGTTAACGATTTCGGCGTGAGATTGCACCATAGATTTATTTCAACCGACTCGGCTCTTTCTGGTCGGGCTCACGTATGAAGTTGCGCGGTCTGACTGGGCTGCTCCGTCGAGTTCTAATTTAGTTTTGCCATTCCTTTCAATCGCTTCCGACTGGGGAGCGACAACGACGGCTATTGGGGCACTCAATGTCTAAGGTCCTAAGGTTTCCTCGACCTGATGAACGGAGACCCGAACCGGATCGTTCGCTCCAGGAACCATCTGTCGTTCTGCCCAACATTGCTGCGCTGCTGTCGAGAGTGGAATCTCTCCAAATTCAAACCACCGATGATCTGCGCCTCGCCATCTTCATGCTCGATCTCGCAAACATGTGCATCCGATTGACTGTCGGCCAGATCCGAAATGGACTGACCAGAAAACAGTTGCTGGCCCAATCTGCGAAGATCGGTCAGCTCCTTGAGACTGCGCGTTGCGAGATGCAGCTATAAGTTTCAGGAAATGGCTACTTAAACTCGCCGCTGTTAGTTCGAGGACTCGCCATGAGGTGGAATAATCGAAAGGCGACCCGCGTTCAGTTTGAACGCAAGCACATGGTCAACATCATCGGAGTCGATGGCACATGGCGACGGAGTTGCATCCTCCTCGACGCTTCTGAAATCGGCGCCAAGCTTGAGGTAGAAGGCTCTATCGACGCACTCAAGGCACAGGAATTTTTCCTGCTTCTATCGTCCACCGGCCTGGCATTTCGCCGATGCGAGTTGGTTTGGGTCAACGGGGCGCACGTAGGCATCAGATTCGTCACCGAAAAGACGAAAAAGAAAGAGCGCCTGGGAAAGAATAATCATCTCGCTCCTGCGCAATGAGGCGAATGTTGTCGGCCAAGACCTTAGATGACCAAAAATCCAAAATGCAGCTTGTCTCGTCGCGAACGATCGCGAGTAAGCCGCTCAACGGAGGCGGCCATTATGCTTGTACATGTTCTGGCTGACAATGCAGCCAAGTTGTCTGATCTTTGTCGCGTCCTTGACCGCAGATTTCGCATAGCGGCGGAACGGCTGGATGTCGATGCAAATCTTTCGCAGGTGCCACGCGCTGTCGTTGTCCGCGCCGACCTACGCCTCGTCGAGAACATCGCGGCTCTAAAGAGGAGAAGTGCCCGACTAACCAAGATCCCCAAGCGCATATTCCTAGTCGAAGAGCCGTCTCACGTCTGTATCTCGCAGGCCTATGCTCTAGGAGCCACGCTCGCGCTGCCAGGCACCGTCAATCCGGCCAAACTGTTTGCTGCTTTGGCAGATCCCGCAAACGCTGAAAGCGCCTTGCTAACTGGCGAGCCGCAGAGAGACCATGCGATTGAGGTCGCCGCTACTGCCATTGGATCAATGTTTACTGCGGTGTCCTTGGGCGAGCCGATAGATGTGATCGGGACGAAAGAAGCTGGGAGAAAAATCGCCGATCGCATCGCGGAGCGCGGCCTGGCTGAATGGCTCGCGACCGTGCGGCGCCATCACGAGGGGACCTATCAGCACTGCCTCCTCGTTACCGGGATAGCCATCGACTTTGGAGGCCGCAAGCCGGCATCCCCTTTCGGCCTGCGCCAGCAACTTCGCTCTCTGGTCCTCCATGGGACTATAACCACGCCTGCGCGCTCCGGTTGCCGACGGTTGGGCGCGCGGCTTTCTTTCGCACCCGGCACAAGGGGGCCTGGAGCTTCTCGCGCTCCTTTCCCACCGGGCATCTTCGCCTTGCCAAGGCCCGCCCGACGGGTATCGATCAATGAAGCAGAATAGCTCTCACATGCATGGTCGTCGTAATCGCGGTCGGAGCGTACTTTCTGTACGACGATGGATCTTCTGTGCTTTAACTCTGAACGACGGAAGGCAGCAGGCTAGCTAGCTGTTCCCCGTCCAAGTCAGGTTTTGGCCCCTTCGCATCGTTTGATTTGGTGCAGCGATCTGTCTGCGGTTCGGGGCAGACCGGAAGTGACACGGCGCTTGTCAAACCGGCGCTGTTGACCCATCTCGGAAATCGACCCCGCCTCCGCAGCCGCGCGATAGCACTGGCTCTCGGACGCATCCAAACAGCGAGCTTTTTGAGAATACCGGTTCTCGTAGTTCTACGGGCGTCGCCCTTAACGCGACAGAAACCGAGATGAAACAAAATTGATGCCTGTTGCTGGCGAATCCATTTCCGCGTCTTCGGGGTCGACAATGCATTTCTTGGGCCGCTTTCGCATTCTGACCAAAATCCTTGCCATTGTCGTTCTCCTAAGCGGCATCGCCGCAACCATGGCCTATCTCGGCATCTCCGCGCTTGGCGATCTGAGCGAGAAGGCCGATGTCATGGCGACGGCAGCCAACCGCGCCCTGCTCGCGGCGCGAGCCAACCAGAACGTGCTCGCACTCAATCGCGCGGAGTTTCGCAGTGCGCTGGATCCGCGCGATGAGAACCGCCTCGCAGCGCGAGAGGTGATCGAGACCGAGCTCAAGCAGTATCAGGAACGCTTTGACGAGGTGAGCAGGACGCCGGACGAGAAAGCGCAGGCCCTGCTTCCCGCGGCTCGCGATGCGTTTTCCGCGTATAAGGCCCAGATGGGCGCGACCTTGGCGGCGATCGATGCGGAGAAATCTACAAAGCTGACCGAATCAGCGGAAAGATTGCGGGAGACCGCGATGAAGAGCCGAGCGGCGGCCGAGAATCTGAAAGCCAAGATCCGTGACCTGGCCGATCGCCTGAACGCCCGCGTCGAAGAGAAGAGCAAGGAAGCGCGCGATCAATACCAATCGACCTCGCGCCTGCTGTTGATTCTAGCCTTAAGCGGCATCGTTTTGGGTGGCGTGACGGGCTTCGTCATTGGGCAATTCGGGGTCGCCGGGCCCATCCGAAGCATCGTCGCCCTGCTGCAGCAACTCGCTGCCGGCAAGTACGACGCCGAAATCCACAGTGCCGATCGCAAGGATGAGGTCGGTGACGTCGCTAAGGCGGCGGTCGTCTTCAAGGAAAACGGCCTCGCCAAGATCCGCATGGAAGCCGAGCAGAAGGAGGCCGAACAGCGTACCGCCGCCCAGCGCCGAGAGGACATGCTGGAGCTCGCGAACCGCTTCGAAGGCGCAGTCGGTGAGATCATTGACACTCTCTCGTCGGCGTCAACAGAGCTGGAAGCCTCCGCAACAACGCTGACGTCGACTGCAGAGCGCGGTCAGACGCTTGCCACCACCGTCGCAGCAGCATCCGAAGAAGCCTCCACCAACGTGCAGTCGGTGGCCTCGGCCACTGAAGAGCTGTCGTCCTCGGTCAACGAGATCAGCCGCCAAGTTCAGGAATCAGCGCGCATGGCCAGGGAGGCCGTGGATCAGGCGCGCCGAACCAATGACCGCGTCGGCGAACTGTCAACGGCCGCCAGCCGCATCGGCGACGTGGTCGAGCTGATCAACACCATTGCCGGCCAGACCAATTTGCTCGCGCTCAACGCCACCATCGAGGCCGCGCGCGCGGGCGAGGCCGGCCGGGGCTTTGCGGTGGTCGCCTCCGAGGTCAAGGCGCTCGCCGAGCAGACCGCAAAGGCCACCGGCGAAATCGGCCAGCAGATTTCCGGCATCCAGGGGGCGACCCAGGATTCGGTCGGTGCGATCAAGGAAATCTCCGGCATCATCGAGAAGCTGTCAGAAATCGCCTCGACGATCGCAGCTGCGGTCGAAGAGCAGGGCGCGGCGACCCAGGAAATCTCCCGCAACGTGCAGCAGGCGGCGCAGGGCACGCAGCAGGTTTCCGCCAACATCACCGATGTACAACGCGGTGCCACTGAGACCGGATCTGCCTCCTCACAGGTGCTCTCGGCCGCGCAGCTGCTGTCATCCGACAGCAATCGGCTAAAGCTCGAAGTCGGGAAGTTCTTGAATTCGGTGCGCGCGGCCTGATCACAAGGCCAACTCCAAGCGAGCCGGCCTGATTATTCTTGCGGCTGATATCCGCCTTTGCGCAGGCGAAGTAGCCGCACCTCTTCAGATGGTCCGCTCACCGAGGTATGGCAGACGAGATTTGCTCAGGTTGCCGGCGTAGATGAACTCGTTGCCCTTCTGCCGACCGACAAAGAGGCGATCCCATTTGCTGCCGTCCAGGGCGAAGCCGGCGACGGCCAGCGTCTCGCGGTGGGCGCAAGGTCTACCAGCTCAAGGGCAAGTCCGAGGACCTCGACGGCGTCATGGTTCAATCCCGAAGGGCAAGCCGCTCGCCTCATCAAGCTGCCTGAGTGCTGCGAAAACCTCTGCTTCGCCGGCCCAAGAACAACCGTATCTAGATAGCCAGCTGCCACTCCATCTAGGCGCTCTACGTGCAGGCGCCTGGGGCGGAGTAGCGCGTGAATTGCAGCGCATGTCCGTGGGACTACGGACATGCGCCGTGATGCGTTTGCATCATGATACCCTCTCGCAACGAAGCGGTATCCAATCCTCGATTTGGAACGCTTTGTTAAAGTTAACGTGGCAATTTTGCACACAGATCAATTTTTGAGGTGCGCGCTTGAAGATGTTCTCGGGTGCGATTGGCTTGCGAATATTGCCCGAGAATCTCCAATGCTCCATCGCTGCCTTCGCATCGCGATCTGCACAGGAGTAGGCGTGGGATCTCCCGTCGGATTGACGGCCCGCGCGCAAGTCACTGCGCCAAGTCAGCTCACACCACAGGATATGCGTCCTCCCGCTCTGACGGGCGAACAGACGGCGATTCTTCCGGGAGCGTCGGTCGCCGCGCCCCCGGCTGGCGATCACAGCATGACGTTCCTGCCGCGCGAGGTGCGCATCGACGGCGAGTTTGCCGAGCTCGCCGCTACCGGCAAAACCCTGACCATGGCACTGAGCGGACGACGGGTCAGCGTGACCGACATCTACGCCGTCGCATCCGCGCTGGAGCGCACCTATCACAAAGCCGGCTATCCGGTCGTGCGTGTTGCGGTGCCGCCGCAACGCCTCGTCGATGGTGGCGTGCTGCGGCTCATCGTGATCGATGGCTTCATCGAGGCGGTCAATGTCGACGGCGTGCCGGCGCGTGCCCGATCGGTCGTTGCGGCTCGCACCGCCAGGTTGGTCGGTCGCCGGCATTTGCGGCTTGCCGAGCTCGAGCGGGCGTTGCTGGTCGCCGGCGACCTGCCGGGCCTCGCGCTCCGGAGCACGTTGACGCGGGGCGATCGCGAGGGCGGCACCAAGCTGCTCCTCGATGGTGAGCATCGGCTGGTTTCAGCATCGGCAGGCGTCGACGATCGGCTACCGGCTTCGGTCGGCGCGTGGCAGCTTCGCGGCACGATGGGCGTCAACAGCGCGCTGGGATTGGGAGAACAGGTCTACGGCTCGATCGGCCTCGGGACGAACCTCGAAGCCGCAGCACAGGGGCGTGCACCGCTGGTAGTCTATGGCGGAGGCGTGGTCATTCCAATCGGTGTCGAGGGGCTGACCGTCAATCCCGAATACACGCACTCGACGACGCGGACGCCGCAGGCGCAAGGTGTGGTCGGCTCGCTCGGCACCTTCGAGCGCGTCGCCGTCAGGCTGCGTGCGCCGATCAGCCTGACGCGGGCATCGTCGCTCTACGCGAATGCGTCAGTCGAGCAAGTCGACCAGCAGATCGGTGCACCGGTCTTCGGCGTGATGCTGAGCCATGACCGTTATGCCGTCGCACGCTTTGGCCCAGACTATGCGGCAACGCTGCCATGGGGCGCCTGCATCCAGGCGGGTATGACATTGTCGGGCGGGCTTGGCGGCCGGGACGTGCTTGATGTCGCTTCATCCGGGGTTCCGCTGTCGCGGCTCGGTGCGAGCCCGGATTTCACCAAGGTGACGGGCAGCTTTCATCTGGCCCAGCCGATGCCATGGGGCACTCGCTGGGACCTGATCGGTACGGGACAGACAACCTTCAACAAACCGATGCTGCGCTCGGAGCAGCTCTCGCTCGAGGGCGCCGATGCCGTTTCCGCCTTTGCGTCGGGTACGTTGACGGCCGACCAGGGCGTGACGCTGCGCAGCGAATGGTCCCGCCCGTTCAGGCTCGACGCGGTCCGCACAACGCTGTCGCCTTATGTCTTCGGTGCAGCCGGCCGCGGCTGGCTCGCGAACGCGACTGTGGTGGAACGCCCGGCATTCAATGCCGGCTCGGTCGGCATCGGCGTGCGCGGCATCGCCGACGCCGTCGGCGTGCTGCCGGGATCCTCGCTCGGCCTGGAGGCCGCGCGCGGCCTCACGGACCTGCTGGGAGCAAGACTCGGATGGCGCGCCAACGCCATCGCCTCAATGGCCTATTGATGCCGGCCCATCGTCCCAGGACGACGCTACCGCTGGATCGCGCAACAGCCGTGGCGCTGCTGCTCTGTTCGCCGATCATGGCCTGGGGCACGCAGGCCTATGCGCAGGTCGTGATGCCGCAGGGCGGAAAGGTTGTCTCCGGCCAGGCCAGGATCGACGCCGCCGGCAACACACTCACGATCACGCAGAGTTCCTCGAGATCGGTGATCGACTGGAATGGCTTCTCGATCGGGGAAAAGGGCGCTGTCAATTTCGTCCAGCCCAGTGCCGGTTCGGCCACGCTGAACCGGGTCACCGGGCAGACGTCCTCGGTGATTTCAGGCAGGATCAGCGCGAACGGTCAGGTCTTTCTGGTCAATCCGAACGGCATTGCCATCACCTCGACCGGAACGGTCCAGGTAGGCGGCGGCTTTGTGGCCTCGACGCTCGACATCGACACGGCTGATTTCAATGCCGGACGCCTCGGCTTCGTCGGCAAGGGTGGGTCCGCGGCGGTCAGCAATGCCGGGGCGATCTCGTCCGCTCCGGGATCTTTTGTCGGATTGATCGGCGGCACCGTGTCGAACAGCGGCACGATCAACGTGCCGTTGGGTCGGGTCGGACTTGGCTCGGGAGAGATGGTGACTCTCAATCCGACCGGCGACGGCTTTCTTCAGGTCGCGATTCCTACCAACGCGACCGCCGGCAACAGCCGCGCACTGATCGCTGTCACCGGCCGCATCAAGTCGACTGGCGGGCGTGTCGAGATCAAGGCTGCGACGGCGCAGCAACTGGTGCGCGACGTCGTCAATGTGTCGGGCAGCGTGACGGCGCGGAGCGTCAGGGGACGCAGCGGAAATATCATCCTCGATGGCGGCGATGGCGGTGCGGTCACCGTCTCCGGCAGGCTGTCGGCCAATGGCGACCGCGCGAGCAAGGGCGGCGTCATCGTGGCGACCGGCCGCAAGGTGACGTTGACATCGACCGCGCGCGTGTCCGCCGATGGCGCCGCTGGCGGCGCGGTCCTGATCGGCGGCGACATGCGCGGCGGCAGGGATTCCGCCGCAATGCTCGTGAGCATGCCGGTGCGGACCGCGGCGACGACGTCGATCGACGAGGGCGCGACCGTCTCGGCCAACGGACGCGCGGGCGCCGGCGGCAATGTCGTGATCTGGTCCGATGCCGTGACCAACTTTCGGGGCACGATCTCCGCGACTGCGACCGGCTCGGGGGCCGGCGGCGCGGTAGAAGTCTCCAGCCATGGCGTGCTCGGCTACGACGGACGGGTCGACGTCACCGCAGCCAGCGGCATCACAGGGACGCTGCTGCTCGATCCCTACAACGTGACGATATCGACCGGCGGCAACAGCAACATGTCCGGCAGCACGCCCTTCACGCCGTCGGGCAACAGCTCCGTGCTCAACGTGACGACGTTGCAGAATGCGCTGGCGACGGCCAATGTCACGGTAAACACCGGCAGCTCCGGCGCACAGAGCGGCGACATCACGGTCGCCAATGCGGTGACCTGGAGCAGCAGCCATTCGCTCACTTTGACGTCGGCGCGCGATATTGTCGTCAACGCCAACATCACGACCAATGGCGGCGCGCTCACGCTGAACGCAGGCCGCGGCGTCACCGTCACCAACGCGACCATCAACACATCAGGCGGCGGTCTGACCGTAACAGGCAGCACCGCCGATGGCACCACGGGCATCACGCTCAACGGCGCCACCATCAGCGTTGGGACCGGTACGGCGACGCTGACGGGCACGGCGACCAATGGTAAGGGCGTCTTCTTCACCACTGCTGCCAATACGCTCACCGCAAGCGGTGCGGGCTCGATCACCATCACAGGGAACTCGAGTACGACCGTCACCAACTACGGCGTGGCGCTCAACACGAATCTCACGACGTCGGGCACGGTTTCGATCTCCGGCACCAACAACGGTTCTGCGTCGCAGGCTTACGGGCTCTACGTCAACGGCGGCAACACCATCACCGCCAGCTCGGGCAATCTGACCTTGAGCGGCACCTCCACGCCGGCCAACGGGGTCTGGTTCAATTCCGCGACGACGACGCTGACCAATTCGGGCGCGGGAACGCTCGCGCTCAATGGTACCAGCGGGAGTCACAACGGCATCAGGATGAACACCAGCACGGGCCTGATCACGTCAGGTACCGTCACGCTGACGGGCAGCTCGACCAGCGGCTCGGGATTCTCTGCCAAGGGCAGCAACACGCTGACGGTGTCGAGCGGCAATCTGACCATCAGCGGCGCGACCAGTTCCGGATCTCTCGGGATCGACCTGTCGTCGAGCGGCAATACGCTCACCAACAGCGGCAGCGGCACGCTGACGTTCAGCGGCATCGGCGGCACCGATCTCGCTGCGACCATCACGTCCTCTTCAGGCATTCTTGCGATCGGTGATACTAGCGCCGTGACGCAGTCGGGAGGAACGATCACCGCCGGCAGCCTCCTGCTGTCAGGCGGCGGGAGCTTCGCGCTCGGCCAGGCCAATCTGGTCGGCACGATTGCGGCGACCGGAATCGGCTCGATGTCCTTCGTCGACAATCAACGCCTGAGCATCGGTACCGTTTTGGGCACATCGGGCATTTCCGCGCTGGCGTCGGCAAGCATCACGATCACGACCAGCGGCACCAGCGACATTACGGTTGCCAGCGCGGTGAGCGGAAGTAGCGGCAATGCGGTCAGCTTGACGGCCGGGCGGGATATTCTTGTCAATGTCGGCATGACGACCAATGGCGGAGCGCTCGCGCTCAATGCTGGCCGCGCCGTCAGTATCGACAATGCGACCATCTTGACTTCAGGCGGCAATCTGACGGCAAGCGGCACGACGACCGATAGCACCACGGCCGTCACGCTCAAGGGCGCCACGATCAATGTCGGCGGCGGCACGGCGACCTTGAGTGGAACAGGTTCGACGTCTGGCCTCGGTGTATGGTTCAAGAGCACCGCCAGTGCCCTGAGTGCGAGCGGCGGCGGGTCGATCGCCGTCACCGGTCAATCCGGCAGCGCCAATGGCGTGCAAGTCGATGCAAATCTGACGACATCCGGGACGGTCTCCCTATCGGGAACGTCGAACATCGCAACCGGCGTGCAGCTCGGGGCGGCGACGTTCAATGTCGCGAGCGGCAATGTCACGGTCAATGGCACGTCCAGCGCCGCCACCGGCTCAGGATCAACCATCGGAACGCGGTTTGCCGGTGCGACGGTGAGCAATTCAGGCAGTGGGGCTCTCACGATCCTGGGTACATCGAGCGACGCCGGCACGGCCAACTCCGGGAGCGCGGGAGTGCTGTGGAGCGGAACGAGCTCGCTCGCCAATTCCGGCGGAGGCAGCCTTTCGATCAGCGGCACGAATTCGTCCGGCTATGGTGCCGAAGGGAGGACCTCGGCGACGCTGGCTACATCGGGCACGATGTCGATCTCGGGGACATCGACTGCTGGGTATGGATTTTTCCTTGCCACCGCCACCACCGTGACGGCATCCACCGGAAACCTGGCCCTGTCGGGCAGCTCGAGCTCGAATATCGCCATGAGACTGCGGGGCAGTTCGATCACGAACAACGGCACGGGAACGCTGGCGCTGAGTGCGTCCGGCAATACTGACCTCCACGAATCGATGTCCTCGACCAGCGGGCTGCTGAGCCTTTCACAAAGCGGAGCCATGACCCAGGCGAGCGGAACGATCACCGCGACCAACCTGCTGCTCTCCGGCTCGAACGGGACCTTCACCCTCACTGCCAGCGGAAACAGTATTGGGACCCTTGCGGCGAATGCCGGCAGTGTTGCGGTGACCGACGGCACGTCACTCACGATCGGGACAATCGCGGGAACGTCGGGCGTCAACGCGACGGGCACCGCGACGATTCAAACGTCAGGCGATCTCACCCTCGCGTCCGGTGCGCGCGTCAGCGCCATGAGCCCGATCCTCTCGGCCGCCGGTGCATTCGTCAACAGTGCCGGCAGCAGTGCCGTAACGGCCAGATCCGGAAGGTGGCTGATCTACTCCAGCACGCCCGGCTCGGATATGTTTGGCGGGCTGGACAGCGCCAACACGGCGATCTGGAATGCGACCTATGCGACGCTTCCGCCGGCCAGCGTCACCGCCTCGGGCAATCGATATCTGTTTGCCTACCAGCCGACGCTGACTTTCACGTCGACAAATGCCACCAAGACATATGGCGCGGATGCGACTTCCGCGATCGCGTCGAGCTACAGCGTGTCCGGATATCAGAGCGGCGTCAGCGGCGCTTTCGTTGGCGACAGCGCGAGCTCCGTGTTCACCGGCAATCCCGTCGTGACGTCGAGCGGGTCGGCTGCGAGCGCCTCCGTCAGCGGAGGTCCTTATGCCATCACGGTCGCGCAGGGGTCGTTGGGGACGATATCGGGCTACGGGCTGGCGGTCAGCAGTCCGGGCGCCCTGACGGTCAATCCCGCGCCGGTGACGGTGACCGCGCTCAATGGTTCTTCGATCTACGGCGCCTCGTCGTCAAATCCGGGATTGTCGGCGACTGGTCTCCAGAACGGTGAGAGCGCCAGCGTGCTGACCGGTCTCTCCAACTCGTTCGGCATCAGCAAGACGAGTGCTGCCGGCAGCTACGTGCTCAGCGTGACCGGCACGCTTGCCAATCCGAACTACGTTGTGGCCGGCACCGTCTCCGGAACCTGGCTGGTCTACTCGGTTCCTGCAGCGGTGTCGCTTCCACCGGAGCGGCCTGGCATTGACCTTCCCATGAACGCCAGGCGCAATTGCGGTCGTCGTTTAAATCGACTGTGCTTCGAAGGTTGGGAGAATATCGAACCGCGCGCCGGAGGACTGCGCTTGTCGACACGGTAGCCGCGTCGTTCCATGACGCGATCAAACTCTCTCCCGAATTCCTGCAAATCTCTGCCATCTACCAAAGGTAGATCGCTCCCGGTGAAGCGTGGTCAACAACGCGTCTTGCAAGAAGTTCTGCAGGCGTCAGGCCCGTTTCCGACAATGAACTGGGAGTTACGCCATGCAACATCTGCCCAGCGACACCATCGATGTTCTGCTCGACCAGTTTGGTCAAATTGAAACCTTCACCGGAGATCCGAACTTTCCGACCACCACGGACACCTGGGGCGGCAACGACACCGTGACCGCAACCCTCACCGAGCCCGAAGCAGAGGTCACGATCTTCGGCGACGACAACACGACATTGCATGGCCAGTCCCACGGCGGCAACGATACGCTCACGGTCAATTTAGGCTATGGCTGGAACGCCGCCCTCGTGATCGGCGATGCCCAGGCGATGACCGACAACGCCAGCGGCGGCAACGACACAATCGATGCCGAGGACCGTACGATGTACACCAACGTGCATGCTTTCGGTGACGTCGCTGGCGACATGTCGGGCAGTTCGCACGGCGGCAGTGACACCATCACCGGCGCGCTGGGTTGGCGAAGCTCCGACAATGTGTACGCCGGCGATTCCGGCGGTTCCAAGAGCGGCACAGCGCAGGGCGGCAATGACACACTCGAGATCAGTCTGAATACCATGGAGGGCTTTGCGACAGCCAGCGGCGATGCCATCGGCTCCATCAGCGGCGATGCGCATGGCGGCAACGACAACATCACCTTCACCTTCGGCACCGACATTGTCTGGACCGGCGGATTTGCGTACGGAGATTCGGCGACCTCACCGACAATGCCCAAGGGGGAGATGACATTCTCACCCTTGAGACCGGTGGCCCCGACACCCTCCACCTCACGAACCCAGCGCTCTACGGCGATGCTCCGACCACCGGCGGAGCAACCAACGATTTCCTGTATGGCGATGCGAAGGTCTATAACCCCGCAACACCGGGCTCGATCGCCGGCGGCAGGGATATCCTCAACGGCGGCACCGGCGATGACGAGCTTTCGGGCGGAGGAAACAGCGACACCTTCGTCTTCAACACCGGATCCGGTAATGACCTCATCACCGACTTCGATCAAGGCAACAAGGCGGTCGGCAGCAAAGTCCGTTGCTTTTGAGCTAGCGAACCCGACTATCACATCGCCAAGGGGTAGCAGTTCGCTCGCCGGGAGCCCTCGCCGCATATTTCTGGATGGTCCAGTCCGGATTGTCACGCCATTCCTGAAATCGGCGTCGTCCAAATGTCGCGTGCCCCTATGCGGTCACCTCCGTGCGGCTGGCGTCGTCGAGATAGAAAGGCCGGGCATCGCTGCCGGACCTTTCCGTTTCTTTCGAGCGCTGAACGGTTGTCCTTAGAAATCCATGCCGCCCATGCCGCCGCCACCCGGAGGCATGCCGCCGGTACCGGCGTTCTTCTTCGGCACTTCAGCCACCATGGCTTCGGTGGTGATAAGGAGCGCCGCAACGGACGCCGCGTTCTGGATCGCCACGCGAACCACCTTGGTCGGATCGATGATGCCCTTGGAGACCAGGTTGCCGTACTCGCCCGTTTGCGAGTCGAAGCCGTAGGCGTACTGGTCCTTTTCCAGAATCTTGCCGATGATAACGGAACCGTCTTCGCCTGCGTTGATCGCGATCTGGCGGGCCGGGTAGGACAGCGCCTTGCGCACGATCTCAACGCCGGTCTTCTGGTCGTCGTTCTTGGTGCGAAGACCCTTGAGGTGCTCGGCGGCACGCAGCAGCGCGACGCCGCCGCCCGGGACGATGCCTTCCTCGACCGCGGCGCGGGTCGCGTGCATCGCGTCATCCACGCGGTCCTTGCGCTCCTTCACCTCGACCTCGGTCGCGCCGCCGACGCGGATCACCGCGACGCCGCCAGCGAGCTTGGCGAGACGCTCCTGGAGCTTCTCACGGTCGTAGTCCGAGGTGGTCTCCTCGATCTGCGCCTTGATCTGCGACACGCGCGCCTCGATGTCAGCCTTCTTGCCGGCACCGCTGACGATCGTGGTATTCTCCTTGTCGATCATCACCTTCTTGGCGCGACCGAGCATGTTGAGCGTGACGTTCTCGAGCTTGATGCCGAGGTCTTCCGAGATCGCCTGGCCGCCGGTCAGGATCGCGATGTCCTGCAGCATGGCCTTGCGGCGATCGCCGAAGCCCGGCGCCTTGACGGCCGCGACCTTCAGGCCGCCGCGTAGGCGATTCACCACCAGCGTGGCCAAGGCCTCGCCTTCGACGTCTTCGGCGATAATCACGAGGGGCTTGCCGCTCTGCACCACGGCTTCGAGCAAGGGAAGCAATTCATTCAATTGAGATAGCTTCTTCTCGTTGATCAGAACGTAGGCATCCTCCATTTCAACGCGCATCTTGTCGGCATTGGTGACGAAGTAGGGAGAGATATAGCCGCGGTCGAACTGCATGCCCTCGACGACTTCGAGTTCGGTCTCGAGCGACTTGGCTTCCTCCGCCGTGATGACACCTTCGTTGCCGACCTTCTTCATGGCGTCGGCGATGAACTTGCCGATCTCGGCGTCGCCGTTGGCCGAGATGGTGCCGACCTGGGCGATCTCGTCGTTCGAAGTGACCTTCTTGGAGTTCTTGACGAGGTCGGCGACCACAGCTTCCACTGCCAGGTCGATGCCGCGCTTCAGATCCATCGGGTTCATGCCGGCGGCAACTGACTTGGCGCCTTCACGGACGATCGCAGCCGCGAGCACGGTCGCAGTGGTGGTGCCGTCGCCGGCCGCGTCAGCGGACTTGGAGGCGACTTCGCGCACCATCTGCGCGCCCATGTTCTCGAACTTGTCCTCGAGCTCGATCTCCTTGGCGACGGTGACGCCGTCCTTGGTGATGCGGGGAGCGCCGAACGACTTGTCGAGCACGACATTGCGGCCCTTCGGGCCGAGCGTGACCTTCACCGCGTTGTGGAGAATGTCGACGCCGCGCAGCATGCGGTCGCGGGCGTCGACACCGAATTTGACTTCTTTGGCTGACATGATGATCTCCGTTTTCAGGTAGTCACACCCCAGCGGCCGCATGAACAAGCGGGCTCTTGAGGGATGAGATTCGAATTGCGGGCCTTATCCTTCGAGAACCCGGCTGCGCCGAGGCCCCAGGATGAGGAGAACTGGCTGGCGCTTACG
>NZ_JADPKQ010000365.1:0-18141 GCF_023074015.1 Bradyrhizobium sp. 142 | reverse complement strand
CGCACGCTCCGGCGCCGCAGCCAGACCGATGGCATGAGGTGGGAGACGATCAGTCGCCTCGCCTGTGACTGCCTCCCCAGGCCCAACATCCGTCATCCTTGGCCGCGAGCACGCTTCGCCGTCACTCACCCGAGGTGGGAGCCGTATGCGGGAAAGCCGCACGTACGGATCTGTGCGGGGGGCGCTCAGCAATGAGCGTCCCTACCGCGACCGCTGCGCTCGCAATGACGATGTGGAGGCATCTTACCGCTTCTCCGGCGGCACCTCACGTATCCTCGTGCAATGCGCCGCGACGTCCTCGACACTGTGCTTGAGATGCACTCGCTTGTCTGATGGCGCCTGCTTGGACGTGCACACGCCCGGCCGCCACTCCTGCGTGGGGCGGATCGGGCGCGGGGCAAAGCCGCCGCCGCAGTTCGGGCAGACGTTGGACAGTTTCGTCTCGACACACTCCGCGCAAAACGTGCATTCATAGGAGCAGATCCGCGCATCCGTTGCATTCGGCGGCAGGTCGCGATCGCAATACTCGCAATTCGGTCGGAGTTGCAGCGCCATCTCGAAAGCCCTCGCTCGAAGCGAACGCATCATCGCAAATCAGGCAGGAATCGCGAATGCCGCATTTCCCTCGATTTCAGCCAGCCTTCAGCTCCTTCAGCGGCAGCCGCGTGCTCTCCTTTAGCCTATTAAGCACGATCGAGGAGCGCACATGCGCCACGCTCTGGTGCGGCATCAGCACGTCGTTGACGAGGTTGGAGAGGCCCTTGAGGTCGCGCAGCACGGCCTTCAGCACATAGTCGGCGTCGCCGGTGAGCGAATAGGCCTCCTGGATCTCGTCGATGCGGCCCACGAGCATGCGGAAGCGCTTGGAATTGTCCGGCGAATGGGTAGCGAGCGTCACCTGGATGAAGGCGACCACGCCGAAGCCGAGCGCCTCGCTGGAGAGGTCGGCGTGATAGCCCGCGATCACCTTCTCCTCCTCCAGCCGCATCCGCCGCCGCGAGCATTGCGAGGCGGATAAGCCTGCGAGCTCGGCGAGCTCCTGGTTGGTGAGGCGGCCGTCGTCCTGGAGGGCGCTCAGGATCTTGAGGTCGAAGGCGTCTATCGAAATCATGCGCAAAATGTCCAATCCATGCACAAACCATGCATAGAGTAGCGAAATTGCATCCCATTTGCACGCTCTTTGCGCGCTTGATGAAGGATAGTTCAGGGCAGCAGCAATTTGGGAGAGCACCATGGGTCCGTTTCCGCACGATGCACCGCCGGCCACGATCAGCGCCGACAATCCGATGGGCACCGACGGGTTCGAGTTCGTCGAATATGCGCACCCCAATCCGGAAGAGCTGCACGCGCTGTTCAAGCTGATGGGCTATGCGCCCGTCGCGCGCCACAAGAGCAAGGCAATCACGGTCTATCGCCAGGGCGACATCAACTATCTCGTCAACGAGGAGCTAGGCACCCACGGTTACGACTTTGTCGCCGCGCATGGCCCCTGCGCGCCGTCGATGGCGTTCCGCGTCGTCGATACCAAGGCGGCTTATGATCGGGCCATTGCGCTCGGCGCCGAACCGGCCGACGTGTCATCCGCGCGGAAGACGCTCGATGTCCCCGCGATCAAGGGCATCGGCGGCAGCCTGCTCTATTTCGTCGATCGCTATGGCGCCAAGGGCTCGGCCTATGATGCCGAGTTCGATTGGCTCGGCGCCCGCGATCCGCGTCCCGAAGGTGCCGGCCTGTTCTATCTCGACCACCTCACCCATAACGTCCATCGCGGCCGCATGGATGTGTGGACCAGCTTCTATGAGAAGCTCTTCAATTTCCACCAGATCCGCTTCTTCGACATCGAAGGACGTGCCTCGGGCCTGTTCTCGCGGGCGCTGACCAGTCCCGACGGCAAGATCCGGATTCCGATCAACGAGGACGCCGGTGATTCCGGCCAGATCGAGGAATATCTGAAGATCTATCGCGGCGAAGGCATCCAGCACATCGCCTGCGGCTGCCGCAACATCCACAGCACGATCGAAGGCCTGCGCGACACCGGCCTGCCGTTCATGCCGGCTCCGCCCGCCACCTATTTCGAGCGGATCGACGCGCGTCTGCCGAAGCACGGCGAGGACGTTGCGCGACTTCAGAAGAATGGCATCCTGATCGACGGCGAGGGCGTCGTCGACGGCGGCCAGACCAAGGTGCTGCTCCAGATCTTTTCGGCCAACGCGATTGGCCCGATCTTCTTCGAGTTCATCCAGCGCAAGGGCGATGACGGCTTTGGCGAGGGCAATTTCAAGGCCCTGTTCGAGTCGATCGAGGAAGACCAGATCCGGCGTGGGGTGCTGAAGGTGGATGCGGCTTAGGCCGTCGCGTTGGACCGACTGCGGCCAACCAACAGGTGTCGTCCCGGACAAGCGCGCAAAGCGCGCGTAGATCCGGGACCCATATCCACAGGACGTAGTCGTGGCGCGAGGCGTCAACTCCGAGCCTTCGCAACCACATCGGCCTGTGGTTATGGATCCCGGATCGGCGCGCGCTTAGGGCGCGCTTGTCCGGGATGACGGGAGGTGGTTGGGGTGTGGCCGGGAGTTTATCTTCCCGCCTTCCACGCCTCCGTCACCGCCCCGATCTCCGCCGCCTCCGGCTCACGAACCGCCGAGGGCGTGCGCGAGAACCGCGGCGCCGGCGCCGGCTGCTTCACGCCGTGGCGCTCGATGAAGACGTTGCGGGCGACCATGTGCGGATGCTCGGTCGCCTCCGACATGGTCAGCACCGGCGCGAAGCAGATGTCGGTGCCTTCCATGATCTTGCACCAGTCCTCGCGCGTCTTGCTCTTGAACACGGCCTTCAGCTTCTCCTTCAGCGCGGGCCAGGCCTTGCGGTCCATCTGCGCGTCGAAATCGGCGTCGGTCAGCCCCGCGTGCTCGCGCAGCAGCGCATAGAACTGCGGTTCGATCGAGCCGATTGAGACGAAATGGCCGCAGGCGCATTCGTAGACGCCGTAGAAATGCGCGCCGCCATCGAGGAAATTCTGGTTGCGGCCTTCGGTCCAGCGGCCGATCGTAGTCATGTCGAAGAAGAACGACATCAGCGATGCCGCGCCGTCGCACATTGCGGCATCGACCACCTGGCCCTTACCCGACCTCGAGGCTTCCAAGAGCGCGGCGAGCACACCGACGACGAGATAGAGCGCGCCGCCGCCGAAATCGCCGACCAGGTTGAGCGGCGGCACCGGCGCTTCTTTGGTGCCGATCGCGGCGAGCGCGCCGGTGATCGAAATGTAATTGATGTCGTGGCCGGCGGCGTTGGCGAGCGGGCCTTCCTGGCCCCAGCCGGTCATGCGGCCGTAGACGAGCTTTGGATTGCGGGCGAGCACCACGTCAGGGCCGAGCCCGAGCCGCTCCATCACGCCGGGGCGAAAGCCTTCGACCAGCGCGTCGGCGTTGGCAAGCAGGTCGAGCACCTCCGCGATTGCCGCCTTGTCCTTGAGGTCGAGCTCGACCACCTTGCGGCCGCGTCCGGCCACCGACTTCATGCTCTTCTTCGCGCCGACGCGGTCGAGGGTAACGACCTCGGCGCCCATGTCGGCCAGCATCATGCAGGCGAACGGACCCGGGCCGATGCCGGCGAATTCGACGATGCGGAAGCCTGAAAGCGGGCCGAAGGTGCGGACGGAGGAGCCTTCTGATTTTTCTTGGGCTGATTTGTCGAGCACGTTGTTGTTTCCTCGGGTCTCGAGGCGCGGATCGCCAATAATCGGCAGGCGCTCGGGACGTTCCTCTGTGGGGCGAGTTAATTGGCTGATTAACTTTTCCCGCCTTCACGCCAGCGAGGCAAGCGGTTTTCATGCCGTATGGCCGAAAAAAGGGCGCGCACCGAAGTGCGCGCCGCGGAAAATTTGTGTTGAAGCGCTAAGGCGCGATCATGATCGCGCCTTAGCCGCTTCATCTGAGCATGATCCTTCCGGAAAACCGCTGCACACTTTTCCGGATCATGCTTGTCAGCCCGCCGCGGCTACGGCGCGTTGCGCCATCACCTTGATCAGATTGGCACGGTACTCTGCTGTGCCGTGGATATCTGACAGCAGATTGGTTGCCGAAATGCTCACGCCGTCGATGGCTGACGGCGACCAGTTCGCCTTCAGCGCGGCCTCGATCGCGGACACCCGCATTACGCCGCTCTGTGAAGCGCCGGTCGCGGCGACGCGGATCTCGCCCGTTTTCGTCTGCGCGACGAAGACGGCGGTCAGCGCGAAGCGCGAGGCGGGATGCGGCATCTTGGCGTAGCCCGCCTTCTGCGGAACCGGGAACGACACCGACGTGATGATCTCGCCGTCCTCGAGGGCGGTCGTGAACAGGCCCTTGAAGAAATCCTCCGCCGCAATCGACCGCTTGTTAGTCTTCACGGTGGCGCCGAGCGCGAGCAGCGCGGCGGGATAATCCGCGGCGGGATCGTTGTTAGCGATCGAGCCGCCGATCGTGCCGCGGTATCGCACGGCGGGATCGCCGATCAGCGACGCCAGATAGGTAAGCGCGGGTATCGCCTTCTTCACGGCGTCGCTGGTCGCGACGTCGTAATGCGGTGTTGCGGCCTTGACGGTCAGCGTGTCGCCCGAGACCTCGATGCCGATCAACTCCTTGATCTTGCCGAGATCGATCACATCCGACGGGCTGGCGAGCCGCTGCTTCATGACCGGCAGCAGCGTCTGGCCACCGGCGAGAAATTTCGCCTCGCTACCCTTCGCGAAGAGAGCGGTGGCCTCGTCGACCGAGGAGGCGCGATGATAAGTGGTCTGATACATCTTTGATGCTCCTCTCAGGCCGCGTGGATCGTGCGCCACACCCGATCCGGGGTGGCAGGCATTTCCAGATTGTTCTTGCCGATCGCATCCGTGATCGCGTTGATCACGGCCGCAGAGGCGCCGATCGCGCCGGCCTCACCGCAACCCTTGATGCCCAAGGGATTGCCCGGGCAGAGCGTCGTGGTGTGGGAGAGCTTGAACGACGGCAAATCGTCGGCGCGCGGCATGGAGTAGTCCATGAACGAGGCCGTGACTGGCTGGCCGTTGGCATCATAGATGGCGTGCTCGAGCAGCGCCTGCCCGATGCCTTGAGCGAGGCCGCCATGGACCTGGCCCTCGACGATCATCGGGTTGATCAGCCGGCCGAAATCGTCGGCCGCAACGAAGTTGACGAAGGAGGTCTTGCCGGTGCCGGGATCGACCTCGACCTCACAGATGTACGCCCCTGCCGGGAAGGTGAAGTTGGTCGGATCGTAGAAGGCGCTCTCCTTCAGGCCCGGCTCCATCCCATCAGGCAGATTGTGCGCGGTGTAGGCCGCGAGCGCGACCATCGGCAGCGCGATCGCCTTGTCGGTGCCAGTCACCTTGAATTCGCCGTTCTCGATGACGATGTCGGCTTCCGATGCCTCCAGCGCATGCGCGGCGATCTTCTTGGCCTTGGCTTCCATCTTCTCCATGGCCTTGAGGATCGCGGTGAGACCGACGGCCGCGGAGCGCGAGCCGTAGGTGCCCATGCCGAACTGCACCTTGTCGGTGTCGCCATGGACGATCGAGACCTGGCTGATGGGAACGCCGAGTCGCTCCGCGACGAGCTGGCAGAACGTGGTCTCGTGACCCTGACCGTGGCTGTGCGAGCCCGTGAGGATCTCAATGGTGCCGACCGGGTTGACGCGCACCTCGGCGGATTCCCACAAGCCGACGCCGGCGCCCAGGCTGCCGACCGCCTTCGAGGGCGCGATGCCGCAGGCCTCGATGTAGCAGGATACGCCGATGCCGCGCAGCTTGCCGTCGGCTTTCGCCTTGGCCTTGCGTGCGGCAAAGCCGGCATAGTCGATCGCCTTCATCGCGGCATCGAGCGAGGCGTTAAAGTCGCCGGTGTCATAGGCCATGATCACGGGCGTCTGGTGCGGGAATTGGGTGATGAAGTTCTGCTGGCGCAGCGCGGCCGGATCGATCTTCAACTGCCGCGCCGCCGTCTCCATCAGCCGCTCGATCAGATAGCTCGCCTCGGGGCGGCCCGCGCCGCGATAGGCGTCGACCGGGGTGGTGTTGGTATAGACCCCGATCACCTCGGCATGGATCGCCGGGATGTTGTACTGGCCCGACAGCAGCGTCGCATACAGATAGGTCGGGACCGACGACGAGAACAACGACATGTAGGCGCCGAAATTCGCGTAGGTCTTCACCTTCAAGCCGGTGATCTTGTTGTTGGCGTCGAATGCCATCTCGGCATGGGTGACATGGTCGCGGCCATGCGCGTCGGTGAGGAAGGCCTCGGTGCGGTCGCCGGTCCATTTCACGGGACGGCCGACCTTCTTCGAGGCCCACAGCGCCACCATCTCTTCGGGATAGATGAAGATCTTCGAGCCGAAGCCGCCGCCGACGTCGGGCGCGATCACGCGTAGCTTGTGCTCGGGCGCGATGTTGTAGAATGCCGACAGCACGAGGCGGGCGACGTGGGGATTCTGCGACGTCGTGTAGAGCGTGAAATGCTCCTCCGCCGAATCGTAATCGGCGATCGCCGCGCGCGGCTCCATCGCATTGGGCGCGAGGCGGTTGTTGGTGACGTCGAGCTTGACCACATTGGCGGCCTTCGAGAAGGCGGCGTCGGTGGCGCCTTCATCGCCGATGACCCAGTCATAAACCTGGTTGCCGGGCGCCTCGGGATGAAGCTGCGGCGCGCCGGCCTTGATCGCGGCATGCACGTCGGCGACCGCCGGCAGCTCCTCATAATTGACGACTACGGCCTCGGCTGCATCGCGCGCCAGATTCTTGCTCTCGGCGATCACAACCGCGACGGCCTGACCGACGAACCGCACCGTCTCTGGCGCCATCGCCGGCCATGCGCCCATCTTCATCGGGCTGCCGTCCTTCGACGTGATGGCCCAGCCGCAGATGAGGTTGCCGACCTTGTCGTCGACGATTTGCTGCCCGGTAAGCACCGCGACCACGCCCGGCATCTTCAGCGCCTCGGCGGAGTCGATCCCCTTCACCTTGGCATGCGCATGCGGGCTTCTGATGAAATGGGCATGGGTCATGCCCTGCAATTTGATGTCGTCGACGTACCGGCCCTTGCCGGTGATGAAACGCTTGTCTTCCTTGCGCACGACGCTTGCGCCGATGCCTTCAACACCCATGTCCTGTCCTCCCGACCGGAATTCTGTTTTGCCCGCCCTTTCCATCGAAAGCGGCGGTGGTGATTCTTGTTCGAGGCGAGCCGTATTACTCGGCCGCCTGCGAAACCTTCATGCGTCCGGCCGCATCCAGCACGGCTTTGACGATGTTGTGGTAACCGGTGCAGCGGCAGATATTGCCTTCGAGCTCGTGGCGGACGGTCGCCTCGTCGAGCTCGCCACCATGGCGGTGCACGATGTCGATCGCCGACATGATCATGCCTGGCGTGCAATAGCCGCACTGCAGGCCGTGATTGTCACGGAAGGCGGCCTGCATGGGGTGCAGCTCGTCGCCCCTGGCGATGCCTTCGATGGTGGTGACGTTGGCGCCGTCGGCCTGTCCCGCCAGCATCGTGCAGGATTTCACCGCCTTGCCGTCCATGTGCACGACGCAGGCACCGCACTGGCTGGTGTCGCAGCCGACATGGGTCCCGGTGAGGTTGAGGTGATCGCGCAGGAGCTGGACCAGCAAGGTGCGGTCCTCGACGTCAACGGCAACAGCCTTGCCGTTCACTGTCAGTTTGACTGTAGACACGGTGAAGTCCTCCCGGGATTGATTTTGATTGTTTCTAATTAGAGACCAGCGACCCGGAACTTTGCAACTACGATTTTGGCCGCCCGGTCATGGAAAAGTCATCGATCACGACGATCGCGCAATAAGTTGCGCGGGTGGGTCGGCCAAACGGACCGCCAGCGCGGGATGCCGGCCGCCCGTCCCCCGCCCGCCCGGTCTTCGGCTGATGAAGCCAAAAAATTGCACTTGTGCGCCGAATTTACCGCCCCTTATCGATTCTGCCTTAGTTTTGCGCATCGGGTTGGGGGCGGGGCGCCTCCAGACCGGGGCTATTCATAAAGATGGGGGTTGGAATGTCCGGGCGTATCGCGTCGCCGTCGAAGCGCACCATATTTCCGACCCTCAGGTTCCGCGCCAAGATCATCCTCGGCTTTGCCGCGGTGCTGGTGATCTCCGCCGGCAGCATGGCGTTCGCCTATTTCGGCTTCGAACGGGTCTCGTCCGGTGTCGGGTCCTACCGCAGCAGCGTCACGGAGGCCGATCTCGCCCGCAATATCGACCGCGAACTGCTCGCCTACCGCTCGGCGGTCAAATATTTCGTCGTCACCGGCAAGGAGGACGATGCCAAGACAGCACTGGATGCCGAGGCCAGCCTGAAGAACGCCATCGGCTTGGCGGTCAAGAGTGCCAAGAAGCCGGCCCGGCAGGAGAGCCTGGACAAGCTCGCCAAGGAGTTTTCGAATTTCTCTGCGACCTTCGCAAAGGTGCTCCAGGCCAAGCGCGACAGCGCGCTGCTGGTGCAGAATCAGCTCACGCGCAATGCAAATCTCCTCAAGTACAAGCTCGACGATATCGGCAACAACGCCTCCGATTCCGAGGCCCAGGCGATCGAGTTCGGCACCAAGCAGGTCAATGCCCAGTTCCAGACCGCAAGCTCCGCTGCGACCAATTTCGTGCTGACATCGGACCAGGCAATCGCATCCAGTGCGCTGGCGCGGCTGAAATTCGTCGAGAATTCGCTCGGCGCGGTCTATTCCATGGACGACAAGATCGTCGCCGGGCTGAAGGACGCCAAGGGTCTGCTTGGGGCCTACCGTGAGGCGCTGGAGAAGCTGATCGCCAACGCCAAGATGGTCGATGAGCTCGTCACCGAGATGAGCAGCTCGGCGGGGGCGATCCTTCAGGGGGCGACCGCCATGAAGGCGGACCTCGTCGCCGACCAGCAGCGGCTGGATTCAGAGTCGGAAGCAACTATCGGGCAGACCGAACACCTGGTCCTGATGCTTGCCGTTGGCGGCACGCTGCTCGGCGCCGTCCTGGCCTTCCTGCTCGGCACCGGCATCTCGCGTCCGATGATCGCGATGTGCAAGGCGATGCGTGAGCTTGCCTCGGGCAATTTCGACGTGGTGCTGCCCGGTCTGGGACGCAGGGACGAGATCGGCGAGATGGCCGGCGCAGTCGAGGAGTTCAAGGTTCAGGCGGTGGCCAAGGCCGAGCACGACGCTGCCGTGAGCGAAGCCCAGAACAAGGAGCAGGCCGCAAGCCGCCGCTCCGAGCTGATCCGTTTTGCCGATGATTTCGAAAGTGCGGTCGGCGCCATCGTCTCCAACGTCTCGGCCTCCGCCGTGCAGCTCGAATCGGCGGCATCGACGCTGACCCGCACCGCAGAGACCACGCAGAGCCTGTCCGGCCAGGTCGCCGACGTTTCTGAGCAGGCGTCATCCAACATGCAGTCGGTCGCAACCGCGACCGAAGAGCTCTCGGCCTCGGTCGAGGAGATCGGCCGCCAGGTCCGCGACTCCAGCCGCATCGCCGAGGCCGCGGTCGGACAGGCCAAGGAAACCGACAGCCGGATCGGCAAACTCTCGCATGCCGCCCAGCAGATCGGCGAGGTCGTCAAGCTGATCACGGCAATCGCCGAGCAGACCAATCTTCTCGCGCTCAACGCCACCATCGAGGCGGCGCGTGCGGGAGAAGCCGGCCGCGGCTTTGCGGTGGTTGCCAGCGAAGTGAAGTCGCTGGCGAGCCAGACCGCGAAGGCGACGGATGAGATTTCCTCGCACATCGCGGGGATGCAGGGTGCTACCGCCGAGTCGGTCGCCGCGATCAAGGAGATTGGGGCCACGATCGGCCAGATCTCGTCGATCTCGACCTCGATCGCCAGTGCGGTGGAACAGCAGGGTGCCGCCACCCAAGAGATTGCCCGCAGCGTCCAGACAGTCGCGCAGGGCACCCAGACCGCCGCCACCGATATCGGCCAGGTCAACCGCGGCGCCGCCGAAACCGGCTCGGCCTCGGAAGAGGTGCTGAACTCGGCCAAGACGCTGTCGTCCGAAAGCACCCGCCTGCGCGCCGAACTCGACCGCTTCATGGCGAATATCAGAGCGGCTTAAGCGGTCCGCCGCCGCCACCTCAAATGTCGTCCTGGCGAAAGCCAGGACCCATTGCCACAAGGAGGACTCGTGGTGCGGCGCTGGTAGCCGCGAGTCTTCGCCAAACAACTTCCTGGGATAATGGGTCCTGGATCAGCGCTCGCTACTGGACAACGCTTCGCGTTACCAGGAGCTCGCTTGTCCAGGACGACGAGGGAGAAGGACCAGGCCAAATCTCCCCGCGTCACCGAACCGCAAGTTGCGGCGCCGCAAATTTACCGGCGCTTATCCTTTGCCCCCTAACGTGCAGACGAGTCAGGAAGCGGGCTGCTTCCGGGCTGCGCCGGTTTTCCGCGAATGGAATGGGGTGGGGGAATGTCCGCCAAGTCTACCGCTATATCTAAGCCGAACAACAAAGCGAAGCTGCTCACCTTGCGGTTTCGCGCAAAAATCATCCTCGGCTTCGTGGCGGTGCTCGCCATCCTGGCCGTCAGCATGGCCTTCGCCTATTTCGGCTTCGAGCGAATCGCGGGCGCCGTGGCCGCCTACCGCACCAGCGTGTCGGAAGCCGACCTGGCGCGAACCGTCGATCGCGAGTTGGTCGCCTATCAGGGGCTGGCGCGCGCCTACACGTTGACCGGCGCGGCGGACGACGAGACCGCGGCCAAGGCGGCCGAAGAGAATCTGAAGACGGCGATCTCGAAAACTATGTCCGCCACGACAGGCGCGGCGCGGCGCGAGCAGGTCGGCAAGCTCGAGGCTGATTTCCAGCGCTTCACGAAGGTGTTCGGAGAGATCATCACGCTGACGCGTGAAAACAACAAGATCGCAAGCGATGAGCTGAACAGCGTCGGCAACAAGATCCGCTTCAAGTTCGACGATCTCGCCGACACCGCGGCGCTGGCCGGGCTTGCATCCGTTCAGACCACGGCCAAGGACATCACCTCGCAATATCTCGCGGTCTCGACCTCGGTCAGCGCCTTCGTCGCCAAGCCGGAGCCGAAGACCGCCGACGGTGTGATCGCGCGCGTCAAGTTCCTCGAAACCCTGCTGGTCTCGATCTATGCGAACGACCAGAAGATCACCGATCGCGTCACCGAGATCGGCAATCTCTTGAAGCAGTACCGCACCTCCTTCACAAAGCTGTCGGAGAACGTGAAGATCATCGTCAAGCTGAACGGTGAGATGACCAAGACGGCGGCGTTCATCCTTAAGCTTTCGGCCGAGCTGCGGTCGGACCTGACCGCCGACCAGCAGCGCATCGAGGCCAGCGCCAATGTGACGATCGGAGAGACCGAGCGGCTGATGCTGATGCTGGCGCTGGGTGGCCTTGCCATCGGCGCCGCGCTGGCCTTCCTGCTCGGCAACGGCATCTCGCGTCCGATGATCGCGATGTGCAAGGCGATGCGTGAGCTTGCCTCGGGCAATTTCGACGTGGTGCTGCCCGGTCTGGGACGCAGGGACGAGATCGGCGAGATGGCCGGCGCAGTCGAGGAGTTCAAGGTTCAGGCGGTGGCCAAGGCCGAGCACGACGCTGCCGTGAGCGAAGCCCAGAACAAGGAGCAGGCCGCAAGCCGCCGCTCCGAGCTGATCCGTTTTGCCGATGATTTCGAAAGTGCGGTCGGCGCCATCGTCTCCAACGTCTCGGCCTCCGCCGTGCAGCTCGAATCGGCGGCATCGACGCTGACCCGCACCGCAGAGACCACGCAGAGCCTGTCCGGCCAGGTCGCCGACGTTTCTGAGCAGGCGTCATCCAACATGCAGTCGGTCGCAACCGCGACCGAAGAGCTCTCGGCCTCGGTCGAGGAGATCGGCCGCCAGGTCCGCGACTCCAGCCGCATCGCCGAGGCCGCGGTCGGACAGGCCAAGGAAACCGACAGCCGGATCGGCAAACTCTCGCATGCCGCCCAGCAGATCGGCGAGGTCGTCAAGCTGATCACGGCAATCGCCGAGCAGACCAATCTTCTCGCGCTCAACGCCACCATCGAGGCGGCGCGTGCGGGAGAAGCCGGCCGCGGCTTTGCGGTGGTTGCCAGCGAAGTGAAGTCGCTGGCGAGCCAGACCGCGAAGGCGACGGATGAGATTTCCTCGCACATCGCGGGGATGCAGGGTGCTACCGCCGAGTCGGTCGCCGCGATCAAGGAGATTGGGGCCACGATCGGCCAGATCTCGTCGATCTCGACCTCGATCGCCAGTGCGGTGGAACAGCAGGGTGCCGCCACCCAAGAGATTGCCCGCAGCGTCCAGACAGTCGCGCAGGGCACCCAGACCGCCGCCACCGATATCGGCCAGGTCAACCGCGGCGCCGCCGAAACCGGCTCGGCCTCGGAAGAGGTGCTGAACTCGGCCAAGACGCTGTCGTCCGAAAGCACCCGCCTGCGCGCCGAACTCGACCGCTTCATGGCGAATATCAGAGCGGCTTAAGCGGTCCGCCGCCGCCACCTCAAATGTCGTCCTGGCGAAAGCCAGGACCCATTGCCACAAGGAGGACTCGTGGTGCGGCGCTGGTAGCCGCGAGTCTTCGCCAAACAACTTCCTGGGATAATGGGTCCTGGATCAGCGCTCGCTACTGGACAACGCTTCGCGTTACCAGGAGCTCGCTTGTCCAGGACGAGAGCGGAGTGAGGGCGGCGGTCCCGTGTCTCACTCTCTCCCGAACGCCCGTTTCAGCTCCACCTTCGCGCGCTCCAACCGTGTTCGCTGCGCCTTCGGCAGCGTCGTCCCCGCACGGTTGATATAGAACGTCAGCATCGACAACGCAGAGCGATAGGCGCCGGTCTTGCGGCGCGAGCTGTGCTCGGCCGAGCGCTTCAGCGATGCTGCAATTCTCTTTGGGCTGGTCAGCTTGAATACACCGCGCTTCAGGTCGAGCGCGTCGCTCTCCCTGGTGACGCGCTGCGACCAGCGCTTCGGCGCGGCACGTTTCGAATGCTTGCGCGCGGTGGTGCTGCTCCGCGCGCTGGTCTTCCGACGCGCTGTCTTTCGCGATCCGATTTTGGTTCGCGAGCCGGTTTTGCGAGAATGTGTCGTCTTTCTGACTTGAGCCATGCGTCAACTCCTTGCGGCTACACCGGAAACGGACGAGCCCGGGCGGTGTTCCCAAGGGAACCTGCCATCGCCGCAGGCGTTGTCGCGGGTGGCAGACGGAATGCCGCACCCTCTTGATCGGATCGAATCGGTCCACGTCGCGTGCAACGTGGCATTGGTTAGACGCAACAACGCGATGGAATTGCAGCAAAGCCCAGCGCTGAATCTTGGTCCTTCGGTCGCAGCGGCAGTCGCGGCGGAGCGCATCGTCGAGACCAGCATTCCGTCACGGCTCGATGCCCTGCCGTGGAGCGGCTTTCACACCCGCGTCGTGCTGGCGCTCGGCATCACGTGGATCCTCGACGGCCTCGAGGTGACGCTCGCCGGTGCGCTCTCCGGCGCGCTGAAGCAGAGCCCGGCGCTGCATTTCTCCAATCTCGATCTCGGCGTCGCAAACTCCGCCTATCTCGCCGGCGCGGTGCTCGGCGCGCTGGGCTTCGGCTGGCTCACCGACCGGATCGGCCGCAAGAAGCTGTTCTTCATCACACTCGCGGTCTATCTCTCAGCAACCGCCGCGACCGCGCTGTCCTGGGACATTGCGAGCTACGCGCTGTTCCGATTTCTCACCGGTGCCGGCATCGGCGGCGAATACACCGCGATCAACTCGACCATCCAGGAACTGGTGCCGGCGCGCTATCGCGGCTGGACCGATCTCGTCATCAATGGAAGCTTCTGGATCGGCGCCGCGATGGGCGCCGTCGCCGCCATCGTGCTGCTCGATCCCGCGGTGATCGGACCCGATCTGGGCTGGCGCCTCGCTTATCTGATCGGCGCAACCATCGGGCTTGTGGTATTGCTGATGCGGATGTGGATTCCCGAGAGCCCGCGCTGGCTGATGGTTCACGGCCGGCCTGATCAGGCCCATGCGATCGTCGACGAGATCGAGCGCTCTGTCGTCGGGTGCGGCCAGGATGCAACCGACGGACGCTTCACCATGGTCCGCTTGAAGATGCGCGACCACACCCCGCTGGGCGAGGTTGTGCACACGCTGTTCTTCACATACCGCCAGCGCGCGCTGGTCGGTCTCGTGCTGATGAGCGCCCAGGCCTTCTTCTACAATGCGATCTTCTTCACCTTTGCGCTGGTGCTGACCGACTTCTATGGCATCAGCGCCGATCACGTCGGCTGGTATCTGCTGCCGTTCGCGGCCGGCAACTTCCTCGGCCCGCTGCTGCTCGGCCGCCTGTTCGACACGCTCGGCCGCCGCACCATGATCATGCTCACCTATGGCATCTCGGGCCTGTTGCTGGCGCTGTCGGGCTACCTGTTCTCGATCGGCGCCTTGAGCGCACAGGGCCAGACCATCGCCTGGATGGTGATCTTCTTCTTTGCGTCGCCGGCTGCAAGCGCGGCCTACCTCACTGTCAGCGAGACCTTTCCGCTGGAGGTCCGCGCGCTGGCGATCGCGGTGTTCTACGCGGTTGGCACCGGCATCGGCGGTGTGATCGGGCCGGCACTGTTCGGCGTGCTGATCGACACGGGATCACGCAACAGCGTGTTCGCCGGCTATTTGCTGGGGGCAATCCTGATGATCGCAGCCGCGATCGTGGCGTGGCGTTATGCCGTCTCGGCGGAGCGCAAATCGCTCGAACAAGTCGCGCGCCCGCTCGCCTTTATGGAGTAAGCTGATGAAATCGGAACTGGCGGAAATGACATTCGATCAAAAGCGCATCCTGCCCGATGACGGCGAGGCGCCGGACGCGGTGCCGGTGCCGCATGCGCTCGTGCCGCATCTCGATAAGACCGCGATCCTGCTCGATGTCGACGGCACGCTGCTCGAGTTGATGCCGACGCCGCGCGAGGTCTGGGTGCCGCCGGGGCTGTCGAACACCCTGAACCGGCTGGTCGAACGCACGTCAGGCGCGCTGGCGCTGGTCAGCGGCCGCTCGCTCAACGACATCGACCTGATCTTCGCGCCCGATGTCTATCGCGCGGTCGGCGGCCACGGTGCGGAAATGCGCTTGTCGGTGGACAATGAAGCCGCGGCCGCGCACGCCCCGCCAATGGACAAGGAATTGAAGCGGCGGCTCGCCGCGATCGCGAAGCTCAGCCCCGGCATTCTGCTCGAGGACAAAGGTTATTCGCTGGCGCTGCACTATCGCCTCGCGCCACATGCGGAGAAGGCGATCTTCGAGGCCGTCTCGCTGATCCGCGCCGACCTGCCCAACGCGCCAATCGAGGTGCTGCCCGGCAAGTTCGTCTGCGAGATCAAGCATTCCGGATTCACCAAGGCGACCGGCGTGCGGGAACTCTTGAAGCATGAACCGTTCAGGGGGCGCCGCCCGATCTTCATCGGCGACGACGTCACCGACGAAACCGTGTTCGCGATCATGCCGGACGTGAAGGGGCTCGCCTTCTCGGTCGGTCGTCGCGCCATCGGCGTCGACGGTCACTTCGATGCGCCGAGCGACGTGCGTGAGTTTCTCGCGCGTCTGCTGGATGACACTAGGTAAAAGCAAGACGGGCCCTGGCGCTCGACACAATGCGAGCTGCGCAGTTCCGTTGCACAGCAATATAGCCACAACTCTTTTCTTGCAGCAGAATCCAGGGGTTCCGCGAGCCAAGGCGGTTCCAACGTGCCCGCCCGATTTTGGTTTCAATCGGTTGAAACGATGATCAGGAACCATATTGATGAACGTCAGTTAAACGGGGTGGAATGAACAGGAGGGGACGACCTGTGAACTTAGTCGTCGTTTCAAATCGAGTTGCGCGCGGCAAACCCAACGAACCCATGACGGGGGGCTTGGCTGCGGCCTTGCTCCCGGTGGTGGAACATTCGGGAGCGATCTGGGTGGGGTCCTCCGGCCGCGTGCGCGACGGCCATCAGAAGGAACCGTTCGCCGAGATCGAGGCGCTCGGCACGGGCGCGATCGCGACGCTGGATCTGCCTGCGGCGCATTATGGCGGCTATTACGAAGGCTTTGCCAATTCGGCGCTGTGGCCGGCCCTGCATTCGCGCAGCGATCTGATCCGCGTTTCCCAGGACGACTATCTTAGCTATCGCGAGGTCAACGCCTTCATGGCGCGCGCTTTGTTGCGCTTCCGCAAGCCCCGGACCGCGTTCTGGGTGCAGGATTATCATTTCCTCGCGCTCGGCGCCGAGCTGCGCGACCTCGGCGTCGACGACCCGATCGGCTTCTTCCTGCACACGCCGTGGCCCGTGACCGCTGTGATGCAGGGCGTGCCAAATCATCGCGAGCTGCTCACGGCGATGCTGGCCTACGATCTCATCGGCTTCCAGACCCAGGAGGATTGCGAGAATTTTCTCGGTTATGTCGGCGGCGAGCTCGGCCTCACCATTGAGGATGGGATTGTCAGCTCGCAGCATGGCCGCACGCGCTGCCAAGTATTTCCGATCGGCATCGATGCCGAGAAGTTCGCCGTCTATGCCGCGAAATCGGCCTCCCATCCCGACGTATCGCGGCTGCGCCGCAGCCTCAATGGCGAGCGGCTCGCGATCGGCGTGGATCGGCTTGACTATTCCAAGGGCCTCGTCAATCGCATCAGCGCGTTCGATCGGCTCTGGACCAGTTATCCGCAGCTCGCGCGCGGCATCTCGCTGCTGCAGATCGCTAACCCCTCGCGTGGAGCCATCGAGGCCTATGGCAATCTCCAGAACGAAGTCGCGCGCCTAGTTACCGACGTCAACGGCCGCCATGGCGAGGTCGACTGGACGCCGATCCGCTATCTCAACAAGGGCTTCAGCCAGACCGTTCTCGCGGGTCTCTATCGCACCGCCCAGATCGGTGTGGTGACACCGCTGCATGACGGTATGAACCTCGTTGCCAAGGAATATGTCGCCGCCCAAAACCCGGCCGATCCCGGCGTGCTGGTGCTGTCGAAATTCGCCGGCGCCGCCAACGAGCTCGACACCGCGTTGTTGGTCAATCCGCACGACATCGACGGCATGGCGCGCACGATCGCGGTCGCTGCCGCGATGCCGCTCACCGAGCGCAAGATGCGCTGGGACGCGATGATGAAGAAGCTGCGCGGCCACACCATCCAGCAATGGTCCGCCGATTTCGTTGCCGAGCTGGAAAAGTGCCGCACCGAAAAGGCCGCGGTCGCTCCGCTCGCCGCCCAGCCGCCGCAAGCGCTGCGCTGGCTGAAGTCGGCGATCTCCGGCGTGCGGTTGATCTGAATTCTCCTGAGGGGCTCTATCCACTCGTCATTGCCGGGCTTGACCCGGCGCGTCTTGCCGCGGGCTGTAAGAACCTGGAAGCTCGGGCATGACGGCCTCGTACTGCCGAGCACCTCAATAACAATACGATACCCCATCCAGAATCGCGCAGCGCCGCTTATTCGGCGCGTTGGGATCATCCAGCGGCACCATGCCGTTGCCCTGGCCGACGAACACGCCGGGCCCGATATGCACCGAACTCTTGTTGCCGATGATCACGCTCGGATGCCGCGAGGGGCTCGAACGCGTGCCGTCCGGCCAGATGATGGCGTCGCCCGAAAGCATCCCCCGCCGCCCATCGTCGCAGCTGATTTCGGCCCCTTGGCGCGTGCAGACCTGCGCCAGAGCCGGCGCGGCGAAGGCGGCGCCAAGGGGCGAAATCAAGCTGAGCGCGGCGATGGTGTTGCGGATGGTCACGGCGTCCCCAGGCGGTTGGCGTTCTCTGTAGAATCGTCGTGTCAAACCGGTCCCCGGTTCAGCCAACGGGCGGTTCCAGGCTGCTTGGTGGGTGCAGAGATTCTCTATAAAATACAATAGCTTACGGAAAATTCACCCGATTTACCCGCGATCCCTTGCAAAATCATTGGCGCCCCTTCAAGAGAGAGCGCTCCGGAGAGATGGCCGAGTGGCTTAAGGCGCACGCTTGGAAAGCGTGTGTGCGGGAAACCGTACCGTGGGTTCGAATCCCACTCTCTCCGCCAGCCTGCATCGTGTCCAGACCGGAGACATAGGTAACAGCTCGTACCTAAGACATGGGTGACAACCTCGTGCCGATCGGGTTGTCGGGCTGTTGCAAGGTCATTTACTCC
>NZ_JADPKQ010000530.1:0-18561 GCF_023074015.1 Bradyrhizobium sp. 142 | reverse complement strand
GCGGGAGGCAAAGCTTTGCTATATGGGCCACGCCACCATGGAGAACCGGCATGGCTTGGCGGTGGCCGGCATGGTCACGCATGCCAATGGCACCGCCGAGCGCCGAGCCTCGGAGATCATGCTGAAGGCCAAAAGCAAAGCTGCCGGCCGCCGCATCACCGCCGGTGAGGACAAAGCGTACGATACGGCCGATCATGTCGCCAATCTTCGCGCCCTCAACGTGACACCGCATGTGACACAAAACAATGCCGTCACCAAAACCGGCAAAACCCGCAAGAGCGCCATCGACGAACGAACCACGCGGCACCAAGGTTATGGCATGTCGCAATCGCGCCGGGCGATGACCGAGTGCATCTTCGGTTGGGGCAAGCAGCACGGCACCATGCGCAAGACCAAACATCGTGGCATCGGTCGCGTCGCCGCCGACTTCATGCTCAATCTGATCGCCTATAACCTGATCCGCATCCCCAAACTGGTTGCAGCGTAGCCAACCCGGCGTCCAGACCACCAAAGCGCTTCAACTCTCGAACGAATCATCCCAACAATGGGACCCGCGACAGAACAAACGATCAATTTTTTGGGTTTTTCAGCAGACTGCTAAAGCTGATCGGCGTCGACGCCTTCGCTTGCCCCACGAATGGGGCCGACAGGGCTAATGCTCCCGCTCCAAATACGATAGTCCGCTTCGAGATCTTCTTCATAGCCTCCACTCCTCGTCGATCGCGTTCATGAAGATCACGCCGTCATGTTCTGCAGACGTATCGTGCTGTGCCAGGGTATGACCAGCCGCTCGATAAATTCGACGGCGTAGTACAGCACCACCCCAATGGTCAGCAGCATGATAAGCACGCTGAACAATAGACTCGTATCTAAGTTGGCGTTTGCTTGAAGTAACAGATAACCAAGGCCTGCATTTGCACCGACCCATTCGGCAATAACCGCACCAACCACGGAAAACGCGATCGACACCTTCATGCCGGCGAAGATGTTCGGCAGAGCCATGGGAAGCCGAAAGTGCCAGAACGCCTGTAGAGTATTGGCGCGAACAGATCGTGCGAGTTCAATCATCTCGTGCTCGATGCTCCGCAGGCCAACGATGGTTGAGATTAAGACTGGAAAGAAGGCCACCAGAAAGGCAATGACAAGCTTCGGGCCGAGTCCTAGCCCGAACCATACGACGATGAGCGGCGCCAAAGCGACTTTCGGAAAGGTCTGGCTCAGGACCAGCCACGGCATCACCGCGCGTTCCAGGATACGTGATGCGACCAGAACGATTGCGAGCGGTACACCGATTATGATCGATAACAGAAATCCTCCCAACGTGATGTAGATCGTGATCGAGCTATGATGAAGCAAAAACGAGAAATCTTCGCCGATGCGCCGGATCACGTCACCCGGGAGGGGAAGTAGGTAGGGTGGCACCCGGAAAATCTTCACCGCGCTGTACCAGATTACGACTAAGGCGATGAGCGTACCGATGGGGTATAGGCACGATATGATTCGGTTGAGCATCATAGGAGCCCCGAAAACGGCGCCCGTGCACATGCGTAATGCACAAGAGACACCAAATGCGTGAAATCGAATACGGGCAGATGGATTTCTGCCTGGATCCCAGCCGCGTAGGGGGGCAGCAACGAGCATTCCAGGAGGACAGCTCCTATATCGGGAGCTTCGTCGACCAGTCGCTTGGCTGCCGCTACGGCCTCACTCTCGGCTGCGGCAAAATCCAGTGTTTCCCGATCCCCCCAGGCCGTTGCGACGAATTCCGTGCAGCCCTCCATGCCCACAACATGAATCCTGGCAGGGTCGATTGCTGCAGCTCGAAGATGACGTAAGGACAGACTGAGTGCTTCGGCGGTAATCACACCGACGCGGCGATCCTTCTTCAGGGTGGCAGCAATGAACGGGACCAACATCAGCGATGAGGCGAAGACGGGGACGTTGACGACGTCGAGCAAGTGCCGCTGAAAGAGCGCGGCAAAGCCGCAAGACGTGGTAATGGCCTGACAGCCCTGATCCTCGAGGTAGCGAGCGCCGGCGAGCCAAGGCTCGATCTCCTTTCGGAATTCGCGGCTATCCGGATCGAGCGCGGCTAGATCTCGTACGGTTCGGCTTCCCGAAAATCCTTTGACAACATAGTGCATCACAGGGAACGAGAAGGACGTGGCATTCCCAATCGCGCCGGGCGGCCGCGGGAAGCGACCTTCGATCATCAAGATGCCGACCCGATGACCGTAGATGTTGTGCCCTCCCTTGAGCAAGCCCCGTTTCACGGTCGCACCTCTTAGCCCTTGGACAGGAGAACACGTGGAAAGCTAGCGAAACACTCGGCGCCACGCTCGGTCACAGCAAACGTCTCGGAGATCACCAAGCCATATTGCTCCATCCAGATCGCCGGAATGCAATGAAAGGTCATGTTCGGCTCCAGCTCAGTCCGGTCGCCGGCCCGAAGGCTCGCGGTGAGTTCGCCCCAGGTCGGCGGATAACCGATACCGACCGGGTAACCGATTCGGCTGTCCTTCTCGATTCCGTATCGCGAAATCACCGCCCTCCACGATGCGGCGAGTTCTTCACACACCACACCGGGGCGTACTTTCTCAAGCACCGCGTTCAGTCCTTCGGCTATCACGTTGGCGACGAACTCCATTCGCTCGGTCGGCTTCCCAAGGTAGATGCACCGCGAAAGAGGTGAATGATAACGATGCCTGACTCCACCCAGTTCGATATAGAAGAGATCGTTCTTGATGAGGGGCGCGTCGGTCCATGAGAGGTGCGGCGCCGAGCAATACTCGCCCACCATGGCGTTGGGTGGCTTGCATGGAAAAGTTCCGCCGAAGTCGGGCAATCCTGCCGTCGTGACTCGATAGACTTCGGCCATAACGTCGCACTGGCGAACACCGGGCGCCGCCGCGTCGAATGCGGCTTGATGGGCTGCAGCAGCGATGCGGCCGGCTTGGCGCATGAACTCGAGCTCGCGTTCCGACTTCACCATCCGGCAGCCATTAACGAGCAGGAAGGCATCGACGAACTTGCCGTTCGGAAGATGCTTCTTGAGAGTAGAATCCCACTTGGCCGTGTAGTAGTAATCGTCGGTCTCGACCCCGATCGCGCCGCGATCCCATTTTCGGCGCTGAAGTTCCTCGGCTACAAACTGCATCGGGTGAAGGTCGGAGGAGCCGACGTATTCATCCGGATAGGGTACGACATTCGTCTCTGCGAGGAACGCGGTAAACTTCGCTCCAACGGAATCCATTTTCCTGCCGATCCAGATCGGCTCGTCGTGCTGCTGGCTGACCGCGACTATCTGGGGTGTATAAAAAGACCAGCCATCGTAACCGGTGAGCCAGAATTGGTTTGCTGGCGAAGCGACGAGGAGAAGATCAATGCCGCGCTGCGCCATCGATTTTTTTACCCGAGCGACACGCGCCAGGTATTCCGGTTTGTCAAACAATAGCATTGTAGGCCTGTAAGGCTCGTTGAACTTCTCTGAGGGTTGCCGCAGAGAAGCATTGTGTCTAATGAATTCTCCTGCTGAGTTAATAACCAAAGCGTCATGAGACGGCTCAACTTAAGACTGCTTGATGTATTTCGGGTCGTGTTCGAGACACGCAGCGTGACGGCTGCCGCGATGAAGCTCGCCGTCACGCAGCCTGCAATCAGCAAAGCACTGGTCGAGCTGGAGCAGGATGTCGGTTTGGTCCTATTCGGGCGCGAGCGGCGCCGGCTCGTTCCGACAGAAGATGCAGTCCGACTTTACGAGGAGACCACGCGCCTTTTCACACACGTAAAGGTTTTCGAAGACCGGGTCGATGACTTCCGTTCGGGTGAAGCCGGGCGACTATCTATCGGCGTGATTCCCACTTTGGCTGCTTCTATCGTCGTTCAGGCAGCCGATGCTTTGCAACGAAAAGCACCGCATGTGAACCTGAAGGTTATCACAGGATCTCGTGCTGAGGTTATCAAGGCAACGACCCATCATCAGGTCGATCTGGGACTATTGCACGGACCCGTAGCGGACCGCGACTTGCATGCTGAGATGATCGGCGAGAGCGAGATCGTTGCAGCAGTTCATCGTGGCCATGCCTTTGAGAAGTATGATTTTGTCACTCCGCGTGATCTGCAGGACCACCCTCTAATTTGTCTGGATGTCGGCGCACCGGCTAGTCACCTGCTTCGCGAATGTTTCGAAGCGGCGGGCGCCAAGATGCGTGTGGTGATGGAGGCAAATAGCTCGATAGTCGCGTTTGCGGCAGCTAGTTCTGGGCGCTGTATCGCTCTGATTGATCCCTGGCCCAGTTGGGTCGTCCGTGACGATCGGTGCGCGATCGTTAGGTTTCGACCGCTGGTACCTCAACGTATTTCGCTCTTAAGTTCTACGTTTCGACCTCCCTCACGTCTCGCCGAGCTATTCGCCGAGGAACTGAGGCACGAAATGATCAAGGCGGCGGCCTCCACTAATTTTGTGAGGGGAATGGTCAATAGCACCTAGGCGTGCACGATCTCTGCCCAACTGAAATGTTTCAGATCAGATGGAGGTTCACAGTAAACTGCGCTCGGCATAAGGCCCGCGCACCATGTCGATCACTACATCGGCGCCGCCTAGTGTTTGCCTCACTACCTCGACGAAATCCGACTACGGTACTTGATAGTGCGTTCGGCGCCCAGCGCGGCACACGCCTTGCACTTCTCTGCCTGCCGACCGTGGTGAATACCCGCGCTCCAAAGACATGCGCGAGCGAGATCGCGATCGTGCCGATGCCGCTAGCCGCGCGGCGACAGCGATGCACTCGATCTACCGCACTGTGGCTCCATTCGCTATCATCTGGAAGACTGCACAATCGTCAACGGCGGCAAGACTGAACCCCAGAGTTGAAAACTCACCGCGGATGCGCGATCTCGTTATCGCGCAATGAAGGCGGTCACTGCTGGCTTACGCGTCGGGCAAAGTTGGTCTCGGCGGCATTCAGGTGATCGAGGTCAACATCATTCGGCAGAGATGGGTGATGTCGTAGACAGGCAGTTTCGCGGCACGGCGGATTGCCGGCGCGACCAACGGAAACCTCGCGCACTCGAGCAGGATGGCCGCGATATCCGGATGGGCGGAACGGATTCGTGCAAGACTGGCAGTGACATCCTTCTCGACTACGTCGAGTTCGGTGGGCCGCGGCGGACGCTTGAGCGCATTATGCCAAAACTCGCCGCCCTCAACGCCGGCAATTACGATCCTTGCCCGCTCAGACGGACTAACCCCCAGCAGATCGTTATTGCAACAGATCGAATCGTAGGTCAGGAGCGCGATCTTGGCAGCTGGAGGAAGCTGGCGGAGCAATGCCGGCAATAAGATCAGGCTCGATAGCGCTACGGGCACTTTCACCGCAGCGGCCACGGCTGGTTGATGGCGAATAAAAAAACCGCAGCTGGAGCTTATCGCGACAGCCCCTCTCTCGACGAGTCGCCGGGCAGCTGCGATAGCCGCTGGCTCGAGGGTCGGATCGCCGCGGACGGTGTTCTCCACCCAAGCTCCCGCCACGATTTCCGAGATGACAGGAAAATTAAAGGTCGCAGGATTCAAAATCCAGCCGGGTCCTTGCGGCCTTAGCGAGGCCTCTGGGGGTTCAAGATGCAAGATTCCAAGAGAGGGTGGGGATTGCGTCATCGTGGCACAGCGGCTTCGCGACGTAATGGTCGAGGCAGATACTATCGAGCTTCCCGAGTAGGCCGTCGCCGATTTCGATCGAACGTAGCGGAAATTCTGCGTCCGAACGGCAGAGCGCGATCAATATCGCCCACCTTTAGATCGACGGGAGCAAGGGACCTCGAATGCGATTGGCCGGGCGCGGCTGAGCTCTTATCGGTATGTACGCGCAGGACGCCGGCGGCCCTACGTGTAGCGCGCCAGCAGCTTCCTTTGCAACGCATCAATTGGCTCATCTTGGCGGCGCACAAATCATTCTCCAAGGCCAAGCTTTCAGGAATCTCCCATCGGTTCTTAAAAGCGGCTACGTTTGCACTTTCGCCTTACCTGAGAGCTCGACGCGACTGTTGGACCGGCCTCGGATGCAACCAGCCAAGTCCGGATCGAGGCCATCATCGTGGATTTGAAAGTGCGTCGGCAAGGAGGATAGTGAGAGTCTGGAGGAGCCGTTCCCTAGCCGCTCGTTGAGCCCCCTATGCAGGTCCCCGGTCAGTAGCCGCGGCGCAGATCCACTATATTCTTCAGCGCTTCGCCTTTCAGGAATCTCTCGATGTTCTCTGCCAAGATAGAGAATACCCTCTCAGTATAGTTTGCCGCACTTCCGGCCATATGCGGTGTCGCGATGACGTTCGGCAAGTCCCACAGTGGGCTGTCTTGTGGCAGCGGTTCTCGCTCGAACACGTCTAGCATCGCACCGGCGATCGCTCCAGCGCGCAGCGCCTTGATCAGTTCAGCCTCGACAACGACGTTGCCCCGGGCGATGTTGATCAGAAAGGCCTCGCGCCGCATGCGTCCAATCTCGGCCGCGCCGATGAGGCCCACTGTCTCCGCTGTTCCGGGCACGGCTACGACTACGAAATCACAGAGAGGCAGCAAATCCTGAAGGGCGTCGGAAGCGAACAGCTGATCGACACCATTGACAGGAACGGAAATATCTCGCTTCGAACCGACGACCGTCATCGCCGCGCTTTTCGCGCGCCGGGCGATCGTCGTCCCGATCGAGCCTAGCCCGACAACGCCGAGCGTCCTCTCGGCCAACGGCGCGACATAGCGCGGATTCCATTTCCGCTCCGCCTGCTCGCGCAAAAATCTTCGGAAATCCCAATGCAGCATCGTCGCTCCGGCCATCACGTAATCTGCGATGATGTCGCCGTGGATGCCGCGCGCATTGGTCACGGTGATATGACCCACCCTCTCGCGGAGCGGGAAAATCGAATCGACACCGGCGCCGGTGCACTGGAACCAGCGCAGTTTTTTCGCCTGATTGAACACCTCGACGGGAAAGCGAAATGCGAGCAGCGCGTCTGCCTCCCCTATGTACCGTTCGAGCCGGGCGGAGTCCGGCGCCACGATCGCGCGAACCTGTGGGAACCGCTCTCCTATAAGCCGCGCGTAGGACTCGGCGGCAGAATGGTTGAGGACGATGGTAAGCGCAGGGCCTTGACTGGTCATGCTTACGTCTTTCATGTTCAAAGTAGCAGCAGAATTCAACGATGCATGTAAGCTATGCCGGCACACTACTCGATCAGAACGCTTGCATCGTCTGCAGACGGCGAGGCGATACAGACGTCGCCTATGTCGGGCATTGGTTCCGCCGATATGTTCAGCAGCTTCGACGGGAGCTGTAACCCTGAGTTGCTTCGGGGGCAGAGGATGCGCTTCTGAATACCACCCGATGTTCCGACGGCTCTCGTGTCAGACCGCAAACAAGGAGCTTCATCTCTGTCCGCATCACGCCACCGCGCCGCAGCCAACCGCCTGTTGGACCGTAAACAGATCCGAGCTTGGCAGGTATGAGATTCACCTCACCAACAAAACTCGCCATCGTCAGATCCATGCCAGAACGTACCAAAAGGCATGAGAAGACCCGCGAGCGGTCCGACAAAGAGTACCGCGAGAAAGATGCTTGCGGGCAGCAGCAGCCACGCGCGCGGAACGGGCTAACCGACGATAAATGATGCACACGCAGCAACGCGATATCGCTGTCACTGAAATCAATTTGCCCTCCAGGCCAGCCAACGCTCCTGCAGGTAATCTACATTGGTCTTGCCGTCCGGGCGTTTCGCCGTAAGCCAGGCGAGATTCTCGGTGATACACTTCGAAGCATTCTCGGGATTGATGTTCAGCAGCGCGATCAAGTCGGCTGGCAGGTAGGTGAGTTGATTTGTGTTTGGCCCAGGATAGCCGGTGCCCAGCGTCCACCCGGCCGCAATCTGCGCCCCGTTCAAGAAGGCGATCAGCTTTTGCGCATTCGCTGTGTTGGGCCCCCCCTTCAAAATTACCCCGTAGTTGTATCTGAGGTAGGCGCCGTCCCAGACAATCGTTATCGGTGCGCCCTGGCGGATCGCGGCGATGGCACGGCCGTCGTACGCGGTGGTTATAGCGTACTCTCGGTTGATGAGGAGTTGAGGCGCTTCTCCGCCGGCCGTCCACCACTTGGTAATATGCGGCTTGATCTCGTTGAGCTTTTCGAATGCGCGATCTAGCTTGTCATCAGTGAGCGGCCAGATATCCTTCTTTGCGACACCGGCGGCGAGGAGTGCAGACACCATATTACGCGTAGCCTCGGGGGCGAAGAGGCCCCGAGGTCCCGGAAATTTTTTGACGTTCCAAAAATCCGCCCAGTTTTGCGGACCGCCATCGGGAAAAGCGCGCTGGTCATAAGCCATCACCATTCCGACCCCGTATATCGCGACTGCGTCTATGAGACGAGTGTGTTGCGGCGTGCCCACGAGCGACTTTTCATCCCAGAGACTGTAGTCAATCGGCACGAACATCCCGGCTTCGTGCATTGCTGGATAGTTCTGCGCCACCAGATAGGCGATGTCCCAGTCGACGCGGCCGGTCTTGTGCATCGCGTTGACCTGGGGTTCAGCAAAATCGGCCACAACGTCTACGACTTTTATTCCTGTCGCCCTCGTGAACGGCTCGTAAACATATCGCCGAACGCCTTCAGTGAAAGAGCCACCAAAGCTATAAACTACGACTTCGCCGCTGCCTCCGAGCTTTTCCTGTGCAAAGGCGGTGGTCGTCCGCGCAATCGCGGGGATGGTCATTGCGGCGGCAGCACCCAGGAGGGCGCGGCGACTCAAGCCGGACTGTTGACGTCCACCATTTATCGAGTCGGTCATGGCAAACCTACCTTTCGTTGTTTCCTTCCAAACCGATCGCAGCAAGCGAGCGGGCTTTACCTCTAGCGAAAAGCCGTCCTCTTTTGTTGGTCGAAGAATGTCTTGAAACCGCCCCCAAAGGCAGCGCGAAACAAAGCCGCCTCATTCAGAGCCGAATTGTAGGGACAAAAATGCGCGCGCAGTTCTGGGCCAAGCGCGCTGATCCGTTCGTGGCCGCCGTGGAATTGCCACCATAGCTGACGAACAACACGCGCTGACGACCTCGATATCGGGTCGCAACAGCGATGACCGCCATCATCAATCAGTCGTTCCCGATAGAGTCGGAATTGGGCTTCAACGGGAATCGGCGTTCCGAGAGATTTGCAAGGTGACATTGAATACGCACTCTGCGCTGGCATGTAAGACGCTGGGCGCCGAATACGTGTCATTTACGAGTGCCTTCCCCGTTTCCAACGGCCCCGAGGGCCTAGCCACCACGCTTCTTGCGTCGCGAAATGCAGTCAACGGCACGGCATTAAACACATGCAAGCCGATTGCCGTCAGGAGTTGCTGCGCGAGATCATGTCAGACGGACAACTATCAATCGTCTGAAGCTGTCGGTATGACGGGCCGTTTCTCTGCGCGCTCGCGCGCGCCATCCCCTCCGAGTGCAAAGGCTCTAGCTAGCGTTCCAGGTGCTACATCGTCTTGTGTTCAGCGCTCTGATTGCTCGTCCTCAACTCGTGAGCTGGTTCAAAGCCGTTCTCAGTGACCTGGCGCAGAATGCCGCCGCGGGGCGCTCGCCATCGACGGTTGTGCGATGCATAAGGCGAATGGAGTTTGGATCGAACGCATCGCGGCGATGCATGAGGCACCGATTATCCCACAGAAGCATGTCACCTGGCCTCCACTCTTGGCACCAGATATCGCTACGATCCGTGGCGTGTTGCCACAGTTCGTCCAGCAACTCTTTAGCCTCCTGCTGCTTCATCCCAGGAATTGATTGATAGGCACGACCGCTACCAAGGTAGAGGCAGGGCTTTCCCGAATCTGTATGCCGCCGAACAATCGGGTGATCAACGCCCTGCCAAGTCTCGAAGTCTGATGAGGATGGGCGACTTTTGCCGAGACGAACCTCGTGGTAGGTATCCAGCACGGATTGATGGTGGATGTTCAGCCCACGCAATCGCGCCTTCATCGAATCAGGGAGGCTAGCGAATGCTGTGTACATGTTGGAGAAATATGTATTGCCTCCCGCCGCCGGCAACTCTACTGCGCGCAGGATGGCTGCAGACGGCGGTCGCTCCACGTACCACATATCGGTATGCCAAGTTACCTCACCGTCTCCAAGATCCCCGGCACCCTTGTTGCTGATAACAAGGATTTCTGGAAAACGCTCGTGTTTGCCTTTCGTCTGCTTTATCGGATAGGACACAGGACCTAGTGCTTTGGTGAAAGCAACCTGCTCGGCATCACCGATCGGCACATTGCGGAAGCGCAGCACCGGGTATTTCGTCCATGCGGCACGCAATTCCCTCACCACTTGATCGTCGATTGCGCGGAATGGGAAATCCCCAATTTCTCCGACGAAGTCCGGAACAAGCTCCTCGACCACCAAGCGCGTCATCCCTGGATCTCCTCGTATTAGCGGGTCCAAAAATTCGTCGGGAAGGCTATTCTTGTTTTTTCAACCCTAGCTCTCCCTCAACATCGATTTGATGCAACTTCGCTGCCTCCTTGCTGAAATCCTGCGTCTTCGCGCCATTTTTGCCGGCCCTCAACGTCTCACTTTGCTGGACTCAATGGGATGAGTACTTGTCCGGAGTGACCGCGGCCCTCCTCTGAACAGTGGAGACCGCTTGAGCCAGACGCAGATTTGGCAAGTCCAATGGCTGTCGTTCTAAGCGACTTCCCGCCCGGAATCGGTTGGCCTGTTCGATCGACCAGCTTTGTGGCTGGTGTGCTATATCGGCTCACCAACGGTCGGCTCAAAATCATAGGCCGATAGCTAAAGAGTAACCCCATAAAACGACTCGTTCATCTCTATGCGGCGTCTCGCAAAGGACGAACTGGCACCGCAGGTGCGCAAAATCGAGGACTAGCGTTCGGACTGCCGCCGGGTCGAGCAAGCATTTGCCGGCTCACCCTTGACTATTTCACGAACAGCGTTCGCGGCGTCGACGTCAAGGGCTCGTGCCCGGCGTCTGTAACAGCGAAAGATTGGGTGATGGTGATCCCGACATCATCGAGCCATAGGCCCGGCATCATATGAAAGACCATGCCAGGTCGGAGGACAGTTTCATCTCCCTTGCGCAGACTGGCAGTTCGCTCTCCGACCGCAGGCGGAAATCCCACTCCAATCGAATAGCCGAGCCTGGCTTCCTTCTTAAGGCCGTGCCGCGCGAGAGTCTGGCTAAAGCCCGCCTCGACCTCGGAGCATGTGCGACCAGGTCGTACACTCTCGAGACCGGCATTCAAAGCCTCGACAGCGATCTCCGCGAGTTCTTGATAGCTGCGAGCAGGCTTTCCGAGCGAGACCGTGCGGCTGAGAGGGACCTGGTAGCGATGCCGCACTCCGGAAAGCTCGAGATTGAGCACCGTTGACGAAGCGAGCGGCTCGTCAGTCCAATGAGCATGTGGCGCGATTGCGCGTTCACCAATGCAAATGTTTGGGGGCGAGCAGCTATAGGACCCTCCAAAATCGGGCGTGCCCGAAATCATTTGGTGGTAGGCGGCAGCCGCAACATCGCATTCACGCACGCCCGGCCCTATTACATCTATTGCCCTCCGCATCATCGCGTCGGCGATGCAGCCGGCTTGGCGCATGAGAGCAATTTCAGCCGGGCTCTTTACAATCCGGATCCAGTTAACCAGCAAGTCCGCATCTACAAAGTTAGCGAGCGGTAGCGCTCGAACAAGATCAGCATGTGCACGCGCGGAATAGTAATAGCCTCCCATTTCTACACCAATCCTCGCTTTTTCACCCCCCAGTTCCTTTGCTAGGCCGGCCATGAAGTCGTATGGCGATAGGGTCGATTGTACATAGCGATCAGGGTAGGCTCTGATGTTATCGTCTGCGAGATAAGTGGTCATTAACGCCGACACACGGTCCATGAACCTCCCAACCCATATGGGTTCGTCGTGATTGAGCGCGACTATCACCATTTGAGGAGTGTAGAATGAGAAGGCGTTGTAGCCGGTCAGATAGTTTTGGTTTGGAGGCTCCGAGAGGAAAAGGATATCGATGCCCCGCTTGGCCATCTCTTTTTTTGCAGCCGCTAGGCGCGCCGCAAACTCGGCCCGCTCGAAATGCAATTCCTTCTTCATATTGATGAACCTCCGGGTGTTAATCGGCTAATCCGCACTGTCTTTCCGGAAATAGCAGGATTTATTCTTTTATCCGCTATGCTCGACGTGCTTCGGTTGCGCGCCGAGAACATAGCCGAGCCTTTGTATTTCGTTCTCTGAGCGGAGCGTGCACGCTGACCCCCTGCAGCCCTCGTCCACCACGCTTTCAATGGCGACTGGTTTCGCCTTTCTCTCCTACTCTGTCGGCCTGCGGATGCTTGTCTTTGCGAAGCTGAGCCGCTTCACTTACGTAGCGGCCCGAGTGTTCTCTGGTTACGCTTAACGCAGCTCGTTACCTCCCTAAGCCTGAGGCTCGATCTCGGCGGGGCTGCTCTTCCCCTGCCGGGGCGGAGCGGCCTACTTCACGCTTGCGAGCCGGATTGTGTCATTGCGCACCGCAGCAACCAGCAAAATAGTCAGGCGTCAGCATAACTCGTGGCTCGCGGCAAAAACCAACATCAGCCACCGGGAAGGCCACCGAATTTCCGCGGCCTTAAGGGATCTTTCGCAGCAATTATGCACCAGCTATCTTCTATGTATTCGATCAACGAAGAAGTGACTGTTGGATCGGGAGAGAAGCAGCCATGGGGAATACGGTGCGAGCTTCATCGAATACGCAAGTCAACCGTGATCACTTAGACTCGGTGCGGGGTCAAATCGGGTTTGCCAGGCGCACGTCGGAGGAAACTGGTCCTGAAGCTGTTACGCCCGGCCTCGACCAGCCAATGCTCACGTATGACGTCGCAATCCGCAATGGGCGTCCGATTGCGAATGAACTATCTCTCGATCGTGAGGGGTTCACTCTAATTCAGCACAAAATTTCCTGTGCAACCGGTGGCGGTCTCGAGGTTCTCCAGAATAGCTATCTGAAGGAGATGGTTCCCTTCATCAAGAACTACTTCAATGCGTCCTGGGTCGTGCCGCAACTGCACGGCGGGATCTTTATATATTCTGACGAGGGACACTCCGTTCTTCCTACCCAGGTAGTGAAGGACCATGGTGAAGTGATAGGGCATCCAGCTGCATATGCTCACATTGACTACTCGCCCATTGCCGGGCCTATGATTGCAGCGCGTGAGAACCAACTGCAGGGCGTTCAGATTCGGCCCTATTCTCGGTTGCTGGTGATTCAAGCTTGGCATGTTCTCTCGCCGATCCCACAAGATTCCTCTTCAGCGTTCTGCGATGGCGCTTCCGTTTTTGACACTGATCTTGCCGCAGCGGCCTATGGCAGAGATGGCGTGTCCCATAAGACTTGGCTTCTTCACTACAATCCCTTTCAACGCTGGTACTACTTTCCGAAGATGACCCAGGGAGAGTTCGTTCTGTCCAAGGGCTACGATTCCGAGGACAATTGGAATCCGAGATCGGCTCACTCAGCGTTTGTTGATCGTCGCGCCGAGCCCGATGTAAACCCTGGTGAGAGTATCGAGGCTCGTTTCTTTGTGTACTACGACTGAGCAGGCGAAATTGCTTCAGCCGGACTTGGTCGCAGCTCAAGGTCAAGAAGGCTTGCAGGACGCGACGGTCCACTTGAAGCGGAGGAGTTCGTTGGATGACCACAGTACTGATCACGGGCGCGAACCGGGGGCTCGGGCTCGCTCTCGCGCAGCAATATGCAGCTGATGGAGCTGAGGTGATCGTCTGCTGCCGCGAACCGGCGCGAGCCGATGCACTAAAGGAACTTGCGGCGTCGTTTGGCGATCGCGTGCGGATCATGCAGCTCGACGTGGCCGACGAATCTTCGATTACCTCCCTCAAGCGAATGCTCGCCGATAAGCCGATCGATATCCTCATCAACAATGCGGGAATCAACGGCCTCTCGGTGAACGAGATCGAGGCAGAGGGCTGGATGACCACGATGCGCGTCAACGCTCTAGCTCCGATGCTCATTGCGCAGGCTCTACGAGATAACTTGAGGCGCGGCTCTGAGAAGAAGCTGGTGGCGATTGCCAGCATCTTGGGCTCCACCAGCAGCGCCGGCGGTGGCAAGTACGCCTATCGGGCTTCCAAGGCGGCTCTCAACAACGGCATGCGCGCGCTGTCGAGAGACTGGGCCTCTGACGGGATCCTCGTAGGGATACTGAACCCCGGTTGGGCGCGGACAAAGATGGGCGGCGATGACGGCTTTATCTCGCCCGAGGAGAGCGCTCGCGGCCTGATCAGCCGCATCGCCGAACTCACGCCCGCAACGAGTGGCGTTTTTCAGGATTACCGGAGAGGCGTGACGATCCGTTGGTGAGCCTCCGTCATCATCGCCAGCACTTCGCGAAACAGTCCTGCCGGCTCGCGTTGGTTCACCCCCGGTCAGAGGGCGCTGAGGCTCCGCTTCATCGCCAGCATCTGCTCTTGAACTGTGGCGCGTTACGGCACCCCGGCGATTTGCGCGCCCACGGAAGTCGCTGGGCGGGAGCGACGGTTGGATCGTTGATACCAAAGCCGATGGTCTGATTTCCCGCGCAGCGCGACCATCCGTTTGGTGGTGCCGGTCCGGGTTGGAGACCCGAGCAGGCCTAGCCAGATTCGGGGGCTGGATCACGAGCAGCCGGTCCCCGCTCAGCGAGCCTCACCTCGAGGACGCAAGCTGCGGTTGGACAACCGCATGCTCTCGCTGCCTGTTTGGAAAGAAGCTAAGTGCGTTCCCGCGCATGATCCGCTCGATGAGGTCGGGCGTTTCCTCGCAGGCGATCCAGCCTTCGGCGACCAGCTCCGAAAGCGCCCGCGCGATACCCTGGCGCGCGATGACGGCGTGGCCATAGACTGGCTCGACCGCGACGTGATCTCCACCGAAGGTGAAAATCTTGTTGGCCGGAACGGCCATCAGAAACTCCTTTAGGAAGCGGACACTCGCCGCCGGATTGATAATCCATGCCCAACACATATCAATCGCCGCGTTCGGATAGTGTTTAGCCAACGCAATGAACTCCTCCTGGTACGGATAGCCGATATGCATCAGAACGAACTGGACCTCGGGAAAGTCCTGTAACAGGCGACAGAGATCTGCAGCGTTGTCGCGAATGCGGCTGAGCTCCATTTTGCCACCGCCAGCTAGGTACCCGGTGTGCAGTTTGACGGGGAGACCGTACTCGCCGGCCTTACTGACGCAGTAACGGAACAGAAAATCCTGCAGCGCTTTAAGGTCCTCCGAACCCAGCGAATGGCTCCGTGTACCGATGTGGTGCAAAAACAGTCGCGCCGCATGCGCCTTAGCAACCGGCGCGAAATCGAGCGCGCGCGAATAGGCAATCGCGCATTTCACCGCCACGGCTTTAGGGCCATACGAGGCGAAATAGAAGTCGATGACATCGAGCCATTCCTCGAGGGTTGTCGGCTGTTTGCCTGTTTCAGCCTTCACGCGAGCAAAGTCGGCCGGGCTGCACCGCATGAAATCTCTGATGTTGAGATCTTGCGCGAGCAAGACCGGCTGCTCGCTTTCCATGAAGATGCGTTGTACAGAATTAACTTGGCAGCTCTCGATATTCGCACGACGCAGGATGGCGCCGTAGAAGCCAGGCTGAACTGTCTCGCGGTATTTTTCAGCAATGTGTGGCAGGCTCTCGGCAGTTAAGTCGTCCACGCCGTACAGCCCCCGAAGCGTATGGCGCAGCGCCAGAGCATAGCCGGAGTGGCGGATGCGATCCCAGTATGGTGCCACAAGCCTGTATTTTGTCTCACTCGAAAGATCCCGGCCGTGGAACTTTCGCAGATCAGCGTCTGGCATTCCTGCAACCGCCAGATCGTTCGCAACGTACTCCCCAAAAAGGTAGGCCCAGTCATCGCATGGCAGCCACTGATCGAGCGCACCGGACAGGCGCAGGCTTTCTTCGATGAGATGTTCGTGGGTATCGACGAACGGCGTCTGCTCGACCGATTCCGTAATCTGATGGTCGGACTTCATCATTGTTTTTACTCGCCCGCTGATCTCTCTGATTCCTAACGTTACTCGCCCTCTTAGCTAAGACTGGCCAAGATCGGCTCGGGAAGGGCCGTAATTCTGCATTAAATTGGAGAGTTCGAAGCTTTTCAGCCGCGAAACGGCAGGGACCTGGCGCCCCCCAGCGAAGCCTTGCGCCGCAGCTAGTTCCTGCTGTTCAATAGCAAGCGATCAGGCTCTGGTCAGCGTTGACAAACATGTCGGGACCTCAATCGTCTAGCGCGAGCGGTGTGCATGTCTACTCCGCCCAACAAACTGGAAAACTCGCCTACGGCCCGGCTCCTCGGCCGCTTTCCAAACAGCCGGAGTGATGGCGAGAGCCCGAGACAGATCCCGCTCACCCTCCGATGGAGCACCCATCCTCAGGTCACCGGCGCGGGATTGAACAGCGCCAGATCGTTGTGAATGCCCCAGTGATCGGCCCAGGGCTTAAGGCGTCCACTGGCGACATCGAGGATCATGCGGAACAGCTCCCAACCAGCCTCCTCGATCGTCATTTCGTTGGTCGCGATACGTCCGGCGTCGAAGTCAATCAAATCCTTCCAACGCCGCGCCAGCTCGCTGCGGGTGGCCACCTTAATGACCGGCGCGGCTTGCAAGCCGTAAGGCGTACCGCGGCCTGTCGTGAATACATGGACTGTCATACCAGCCGCGAGCTGTAGCGTGCCGCAGACGAAATCGCCGGCTGGGGTCGCCGCAAACAACATTCCCTTTGTATTTGCCTTCTCGCCAGGCGCGAGCACGCCGGAAATCGGGCTCGATCCCGATTTGACGTAAGAGCCGAGCGCTTTTTCGACGATGTTAGCAAGCCCGCCTTTTTTGTTGCCCGGCGTAGTATTGGCACTGCGGTCAGTACCGCCGCGGGTCAGATATGCGTCGTACCAGGCCATCTCGCGCACAAGCGCGAGGCCGACGTCTCGATTGATGGCACGCCGTGTCATGAACTGGATGGCGTCGCGCACTTCTGTGACTTCGGAGAACATCACGGTGGCGCCGGCCCGAACGAGCAGATCTGCGGCAAAGCCAACGGCGGGATTGGCGGTCACTCCCGAGAACGCATCGCTGCCGCCGCATTGCAGGCCGACGACAAGCTCAGACGCGGGACATGTCTCGCGCTGACGTTGATTGAGGACAGTAAGCCGCGCCTCGGCCATCTTTATTATGCCATCGACGATCGCACGAAATCCGACAAAGGCTTCGTCTTGCATGCGGACAATCGAGTTCTCGGCACCCTCGGGCACCAACCGTTCAGGGGCAAGCTTTTCACAGCCGAGGCCCACGACCATGACTTCGCCGCCAAAATTCGGATTGAGGGCCAGGTTCTGCAGTGTACGGATTGGCACGAGCGCCTCCGGCGTGTTGAACGCAGCACCACAACCGAAAGCATGGGTAAGCGCGACGACATCGTTGACATTGGGATATTTGGGAAGGAGCTCGGAGCGAATCCTCTTGACGGCATATTCGACCGTCCCGCGTACGCATTGCACGGAGGTAGAGATGGCGAGGATATTCTTCGTGCCGACCGAGCCGTCCGGATTGCGATACCCTTCGAAGGTGTAGCCCTCGAGCGGGGGCAGTGCCGGCGGCAGCGAGGTTGCGATCTCAAGATTGTCGAGCGAGGGTGCTTCCGGCATGCGAATTCGAGCCTCATCCACCCATTCGCCGGCACGGATCGCCGAGACGGCATACCCGATGATCTCGCCATAGCGCAGAATCGGAGCACCTTCCGCAATATCGACCAGCGCAGTCTTGTGCCCCTGTGGGACAAAGCTCTTGAGCTCCAGACCGCATGCGAAACGCGAGCCGGCAGGTAGGCCGAAATCATTGACGACAATCGCGACATTATCGCGCGCGTTAAGCTTGATGTAGCGGGGTTCCGCGACAGTCGAATGTGTCATGCGAAGACAGTCCTCTATTATCGAAATGGACGTAGGGGAATTGATAGCGGGACCACGTTGTCGAGTGAGGCGCCGCGTTCACCCGCGTCGGTGCTGCAGCATTTGCAGCCGCCCAAGACTGGCCGCCTGCATGGGCGTGGAAGAGCGCAACCCGGTCCAGACCCAAACCGTCGGCGCACGAAAAAGACCTCAGGCTTGATTTGTTTTAGGGATTATCTCGACATTGTTTATGCAATTAGCTGCGTCTTTAGGCCGAAATCCGGCATCTGACCGACCTACTTCGATCAATTCCGACCGCCTGTGTTCCACCAAGAGCTGGTCCCGCTTGTCTGAACAGACTTTCCGCGTCGATAAGTGGAGCCTCTGCCGAGATTAGGCCGCCACGCGGAGCGGCGGAAGGTTGAAGTAGGCTTGATCCGGGGTCATGTCGTCAAGGCTCGAATGGGGCCTTCGTGCGTTGTAGAAGTCGAGATACCGGCCGATCGAATGTCGCGCCTCGCCGACGGTTTCGTAGGCTCGCAGATAGACCTCCTCGTATTTAACGCTGCGCCATAGCCGCTCGACGAAGACGTTGTC
>NZ_JADPKQ010000465.1:0-18607 GCF_023074015.1 Bradyrhizobium sp. 142 | reverse complement strand
GAGCGTCAGCCCCTCGCATAACGGGACCGCACATGTTGCCTTCGACGTTGCTTACCGCCTCGGCCTCTGCGAGTTTCTGTCTTTCGCGGCTCAATAGCCCACCCCACAGCATCGTTGTGTACGCTTCGCTGCCGCCGTCGCCGACGACACCGCAACACTCACTACCGGGCGCCCGCTACGGCTTACCCGGACCGGACTTCCACCGGTTGGACCGCGCCAGCTTGCCTGGCGCACAAGCAATCCAGAAATTCATCGGCGGAGGCACGCTGGATTGCTTCGTCGCAACGGCTCCTCGCAATGACGAGGCGGAAACTGCGGATGACGAACAGCTACCCAATCAGATCCGGATTGATCAGCCGCTCGAACGAGAACATCTCGTCCCACTTCTCCTGCGTGAGCAATTTCCGTTCGACCACAACGATCTGATGCAGCGACTTGCCGCTCTTGTAACCTTCGCGCGCGATCTCGGCGCATTGCTTGTAGCCGAGCAGCGGCTTCAGCACCGTAACGATACCGAGCGAGTTCAGCACCATGTTGCGGGTGTGCTCTTCGTTGGCGGTGATGCCGACGACGCAATTCTCGCGCAGGCTGTTGACCGCGCGTTCCATGGTTCGGATCGAGAAGAACAGCGCGAACGAGATCACCGGCTCCATCACGTTGAGCTGGAGCTGGCCGGCGCTTGCTGCAAGCGTCACCGTGGTGTCGAGCCCGATGACGAGGAAGCTGGTCTGGTTGACGATCTCGGGGATCACGGGATTGACCTTGCCGGGCATGATCGACGAGCCGGGCTGCAGCTGCGGCAAGTTGATCTCGTTGAAGCCGGCGCGTGGACCCGAGGCTAGCAGGCGGATGTCGTTGCAGATCTTGGTGAGCTTGCTCGCGGTGCGCTTCAGCACGCCGGACAATTGCACGTAGGCACCGGTATCCGAGGTCGCCTCGACAAGATCGCCCGCGAGCACGAAATCGACGCCGGTGAGCGCGCTCAAATGCCGGACTGCGAGCTTGGGATAGCCGTGCGCCGCGGTGACGGAGGTGCCGATCGCGGTGGCGCCGAGATTGATCTCGCGCAGCAGCGCGCGGGCCTCGGAGATTCGATCGACCTCCTCGCCCATGGTAGTTCCCCAGCCGCGGAATTCGGCGCCGAGCGACATCGGCACGGCGTCCTGAAGATGCGTGCGGCCCATCTTCAGCACGCGATCGAACTCCCTGCCCTTGGCGAAGAAGGCCTCCTGGAGCTGGCGTAGCGCCGTCATGTAGCTCTCGAGCCGCAGGATCAGCGCCAGTCGAAAGGCGGTCGGATAGGTGTCGTTGGTCGACTGGCCGTAATTAACGTGATCGTTTGGGCTGACATGCTGATAGTCGCCCTTCGCAAAGCCGAGCGATTCCAGCGCGAGATTGGCGATCACCTCGTTGGCGTTCATGTTGGTGGAAGTGCCGGCGCCGCCCTGGATGAAGTCGGTGACGAACTGATCCATCATGTCGCCGGCGATGACGCGATCGCAGCCGACGATGATCGCGTCGGCGACCTTGGCGTCGAGCACGCCGAGGTCGCAATTGGCCATGGCGGCGGCCTTCTTGACGTAACCAAGCGCCTTCACGAAGTAAGGCTCCTGGCTCATCGGAATGCCGGTGATGTGGAAGTTCTCCTTCCCGCGAATGGTCTGGACGCCATAGTAGATGTCGTCGGCGATCTCACGCGGTCCGAGGAAGTCCTGCTCCGTACGGCTCATGGGCACTCCTTGTTACTCGCGCGCAGCATCATGGTATCAGTTCTTGGCATCAGTTCTGGCACAGCGCGCTGGTGACGAACGTATCGGTGCGGCAATCGTCTGGCTTGCGGGCCCTGCCCGGGATCAAAACCTTGGCCGAGCATTTTTCCGCCGAGTCGGCGTTCAGGCTCTTGCCTTCCTTGTAGCCCTTGCTCTGGCAGAGTTGGTCGGCGGCCTGCTTGCAGTCTGGCCCTCCGTTCGACGAGACCGGGCAGGCCGCGCGCCCCGACACCATGGTGGACGGCTTCGCCAGGCGTGACAGGTCGTTCATGGTCTCGCTGGGGCTTTTGAGCGGCGGCAGAAACGAGGGCACCTTGTCGAACAGCTTGCCCATTTCATTGATCAGCCCGGAATTTTCCTCGCGCGCCGGCGGCCCCGGGGGAGCGGGTGTCGATGGCGGCGGTCCTTGCTCCTGCACGCCGAGCGCCGGAGCCGATGCCGATTGCGCCCATCCGGTCGCGCTGAAGCCGAGCAGGAGCAGCAGCAGCGCTGAAGTCAGCGTCCCCAGCCGCACCGCCGGATTGCCGGATCGAACCATCATGACGGCAACCGTAGCCGAAGCCGGCGCAGTGGCAAAGCGCCGATGTAACGTTATTGACTGAGCATGATCTCCGCGCAAACGCGTTCCGCAATTGGAGGGAAAGCCGCTTCACACTTTGCGCGACGCGGCCCTTCCGGACCGGATCATGCGCTAGATCAGCTTGATCGCGATCACGAAGCCCAGCACGAGCACTGTAGCACCGATCGCCACCCACAATCCGAGATGCTTCTCGATCCTGACCCGGATCCAATCGCCATAGCGGTTGAGCAGGATGGCGACGATGAAGAAACGTCCGCCGCGCGCAACGATCGAGCACAGGATGAAGAGGCCGACATTGTAGCCGGCAAAGCCCGAGGTGATGGTGACGAGCTTGTAGGGAATCGGCGTCAGGCCCTTGAGCAGGATGATCACCGCGCCCCACTCAGCATAGGAGGCGCGGAACGCGTCAACCTTGTCGCCGAGGCCATAGACCTGGATCAGCCAATGGCCGACCGAGTCGAAGAGCAACGCACCGATGGCGTACCCCAGCAGGCCTCCGACCACCGAGGTCGCCGTGCAGACCGCCGCATAGACCCAGGCGCGCTGCGGGCGCGCCAGTGACATCGGGATCAGCATCACGTCCGGGGGGACGGGAAAGAAGGAGCTTTCAGCGAAAGCCACGGCGCCCATGATCCAGAGAGCATAGGGCTTGTGGGCGGCGTCGATGCACCAGTCGTAGATACGTTTCAGCATGGCGCCGCGATGAAGCACCATGGGACGGATTTGTCCATGCCGAGATGGGGCCGATTTGCGCCAATTCTAGTGACGCTTGCGCGCGGTGCGGCCTTCAAGCGCGACAATTGGCCGCCTGGCGGCGACGCGCGGTGACGCAACTTTGGGCAGCTTCATCGGCGACTTCGGCAGTTTCTCGGCGATGCCGAGCATTTCTTCCCGCCGCGTCATCTCGCGCCAGACATCTTCAGGTCGGACGCCGGCCGAGGCCCAGAGCACGGTAAGATTGTAGAGCAGGTCGGCGCTTTCCCGGATCACGGCTTCGCTATCGCCGTTGACCGCATCGATGACGACCTCGATGGCCTCTTCGGCCAGCTTCTTCGCCATTTTGGAAGGGCCGCGCTGAAACAGCCGCGCGGTGCGCGATGTTGCCGGATCAAGGTCCCTGGCCGCGAGCACAGCCAGATATAGCCGCTCAAGCGAATCACTCATGTACGCAAAACTACTCTAAACCAATGGTCGACGCGTTAACGTCCGACAATCAACGAAAAATAGGCTGGCGCTGCAGGCAGCGCCAGCTTTTCTTGGTCAACGGGTCACCAACAATTCGCACCGCTTCGGCTGCAGGTGGCAAACGGGTCGCGACCGACGTATCCCTGATACGGATAGTCCGGATCACGTCCGTAATAGGGCCCGTTGCCGTAGTAGGCCGGGCCGCTGTAGTAGACTGGGCCGCCATAGTAAGCGGGACCGTAGTCATAGGCGTAGGCGTCGCGGCTTGCGGCGATCGCAAGGCCGGTGCCGACGATGCCGGCAAAGGCTGCCGCTGCCGCCGCTCCGCCCCCGCCATGCCAGTGGCGGCCGCCCGCGAACGAAGCCGTGGGGGCGACGGCGGTGAGAGCCAGCACCACGGCGGTGGCAAAAACGGCCTTGCGGCCGGCACGCTTCGAAAATCTGTCAAACATGTCCTGGACCCTCCTTGGGACCTTCAATGGTGCCTCGAGACAGGCTCATGTCCTCAAACACCACATCCCCATGTTGGGTTCCCGAACCCCAACACAAGCTGAACGGGGTTGCGTGATCGTGACGCAACCGCCGCTCATCCGCCGTTCATGTTGGCGCGGACAGACTTATCGCGAGCCGGCGCTCCGAGCGTCACGAAACCATAACAAATGCGGGATCGGCGCGACTGATGTTTGGACTCAAGACCATCGCCTTTGGCCGCGTCCTGGCTCTTGCAATCTCGTTTGCCGCGCTCGCCCCACGCGACGTCGATGCGGCCGAGGCCGCCGCGCCGTCCGTCGCGATCCACTTCACCTTCGACCGCCCCATCGACGCGAGCATGGCGCCGTTCTTTCTCGCAACGAAGGACGGCAAATTCGCCGCCGAACATCTCAACGTGTCCTTCAACACCGTGGCTGGATCGCCGGAAGCACTCGCACGCGTCGCCAAGGGCGACAGCGAGCTTGCGCTCGTCGACATCAACGAGCTGATCCGCTTTCGCGACAAGGACGATGCGGCGCCGGTCAAGGCGGTGTTCGTGCTGTTCAACCGCGCGCCTTACGCCGTCGTCGCCCGCAGGAGTCGCGGCGTCCACCTCCTGCCCGACCTCGACGGCAAGACGGTCGGCGTTGCCGACGGCGATCTGTCGATGCGACTGTGGCCGGCGCTGGCGCAGCAGAACGGCATCAACACGCAGCATGTGAAATTCCGCAAGATCAGCGCAGCGGTCCGCGAGCCTATCCTCTCCGCGGGCCAGGTCGATGCCGTCGCCGGTTTCAGCTATCTGTCGGCGGTCAACTTGCGCGATCGCGGCGTGCCCGGAGGCGATCTCGTCGTGCTGCGCTATGCTGACTACGGCTGCCAAGCCTATGGCTTTGCCGTGGCGGCCAATCCCGCCTTTGCCGCAGCGAAGCCTGACGCAATGAAAGGATTTGTTCGCGCATTGATTGCCGGCATCAACGCCACCGTCAAGCAGCCGGCGCTCGCGGCGGAGGAGGCCGCAAGCCATATCGACGACGGCGACCGCGAGCTGGAACGCCTGCGCACCGTGCTCGTCGACAATATCCTGACCGACGAGGTCCGCCGCAACGGCCTCGGCGGCATCGACCCGGCGCGCCTTGAGCGCTCGATCGACCAGATCGCACAGGATTTCAAGTTCCGCAAGAAACCCGCGGCGGGTGATATCTTCGACGACCGCTTCCTGCCGCCGGTCGAAGGGCGGCTGATCAATTGAGCAAAACTTGCAGCTTCCGCTGTATCTCGCGGGCGATCCCTGATTAGAGTACGAGTTCACCCCGCCGATCCGCCCGAGCTCCTCGACAGCATGTCCATTTTCAGCCTCTACACCCGCGTTCTCGAACTGCTCGGCAAGGAAGCGCGGCTGGGCTGGCTGCTGGCGTTCGCCAATCTCCTGCTTGCCGCCTCGCAGTTCGCCGAGCCCGTGCTGTTCGGCCGGATCGTCGACGTGCTCTCCGGCAACGCGGTGGCCGGATCGAACTCGGCCTGGCCCTTCCTCATGGCCTGGGTCGCGTTCGGGCTGTTCACCATCGCCTGCAGCGCGCTCGTTGCTCTGCAGGCCGACCGCCTCTCGCACCGCCAGCGCCAGGCAGTGCTGACCGATTATTTCGAGCACATCCTGCAACTGCCGTTGACCTTCCACTCCGGCACCCATTCGGGCCGGCTGATGAAGGTGATGCTCAACGGCACCGACGCGCTGTGGCGGCTGTGGCTCGGTTTCTTCCGCGAGCATTTTGCCGCGATCCTCTCAGTCGTGGTGCTGCTGCCACTGTCGCTGTACCTGAACTGGCGGCTGGCGATCCTGCTGTTCGTGCTCTGCATCGTCTTCACCGCCTTGACGACCTTCGTCGTGCGCAGGACCTTCGGCATGCAGATGGAGGTGGAGGAGCACTACAGCGAACTCTCCGCGCGCGCCTCCGACGCGCTCGGCAATGTCGCGCTGGTGCAGAGTTTTGTCCGCGTCGAATCCGAGGTGAAGGGATTGCGCTCCGTCGCCGATCAATTGCTTGCGGCGCAAATGCCGGTGCTGTCCTGGTGGGCGCTCGTCACCGTCATCACGCGGGCTTCCACCACCATCACGGTGCTCGCGATCTTCACGCTCGGCATCGCGCTGCACGACCAGGGGCTGACCTCGGTCGGCGAAATCGTGACGTTCGTGAGCTTTGCAACGCTTCTGATCCAGAAGCTCGAGCAGGTCGTGAGCTTCATCAACAACGTTTTCATGGAAGCGCCGCGGCTGCGCGAGTTCTTCAATGTACTCGACGCCGTGCCTGCGGTCCACGACCGGCCCGACGCGATCGATGCCGGCAGGCTCTCGGGCCTCGTCGAATTCCACGACGTCACCTTCTCCTACGACGGCAAGCGGCCGGCGGTCGAGGATCTCTCCTTCACCGCGCTGCCCGGCCAGACCATCGCGCTGGTTGGCGCCACTGGTGCGGGCAAATCCACCGCGATCGCGCTGCTGCATCGCGCCTTCGATCCGCAATCCGGCTTCATCAAGATCGACGGCATGGACGTGCGCGGCGTGACGCTGACATCGCTGCGGCGGAATATCGGCGTGGTGTTTCAGGAAGCGCTGCTGTTCAACCGCTCGATCGCGGAGAATTTGCGCGTCGGCAAGCCGGATGCGACCGAAGCCGAGATGCGCAAGGCGGCGGAGCGCGCGCAGGCGCTCGAATTCATCGAGCGCAGCGGCGGCTTCGAAACCAATGCCGGCGAGCGGGGCCGCATGCTCTCCGGCGGCGAGCGGCAGCGACTGTCGATCGCACGCGCTCTACTGAAGGACCCGCCGATCCTGATCTTGGACGAGGCGACGAGCGCGCTCGACGCCGTCACCGAGGCCAAGGTGAATACCGCTCTCGACGAAGTGATGAAGGGCCGAACCACCTTCGTGATCGCCCACCGCCTCTCCACCATCCGCAATGCCACACGGATCCTGGTGTTCGAGAACGGGCGGGTGATCGAAAGCGGAACTTTCGATGAACTCGTTGCCAAGAGTGGCCATTTTGCCGAGCTCGCCAAGGCCCAGTTCATGGTCCAGGAGAGCGCACGGACCAGCGTGACAGCGGCTGAGGCTGCTGCGACTGCGGTCAAGTCCCCGTAGCACTGTCGAAATTCGGCCTATTTCATCACTGAATACCCGGCCGAGCCCCCTGTTCTCGACCCATGAGCCAGTATAGGTTTGCAGCGCCGCAAGCGGCGGCGCAGGATTTCAAACCCGAAACTCAGATCACGAGAGCCGTCCGCAACCGGCGGGTCTCCCAGGACCGGAATCGGATAGTGCACGCATTTCGCCCGCTGCTTCGCAATTCCCTGTTCAACCTGTTCGCGGCGGCACTCGCATGCGCTGCGCTGCTTGCCCCGCGCGCGGCCGGCGCCGAAGCGCTGCTGCTGATCGAAGCCGACAGCGGCAAGGTGTTGCAGGCCGATAACGCGACCATTCCCTGGTATCCGGCTTCCGTTACCAAGATCATGACTGCCTATGTGACGCTGAAGGCGGTCAAGGACGGCAAGCTCACGCTCGATACGCTGCTCACGGTGTCGCCGACGGCGGCCTCGCAATCGCCCTCGAAAATGGGATTCCGTCCGGGAACGCAGCTCACCGTCGACAACGCGCTGAAGATGATGATGGTGAAGTCGGCGAATGACATGGCCGTGGTGCTTGCCGAAGGCATCGGCGGCTCGATCGACGGCTTCTCGGCGATGATGAACGACACCGCGAAGAAGCTCGGCATGACGCAGACGAGCTACGTCAACCCCAACGGCCTGCCCGCCGATGGCCAGATCACGTCCGCACGGGATCTCGGCATTCTCGCGCGCTCGTTCCTGCGCGACCTGCCGGAATACGAATACTTCGTGCACATTCCGGCAATTCGCTTCGGCAAGCGCGTCACGGGGAATTTCAACAAGCTGATCGGCCGCTATCCCGGCGCCGACGGCTTCAAGACCGGCTTCATCTGCGCCTCCGGCTACAACCTCGTCGCGTCGGCGACGCGCAACGGCCGCCGGTTGATCGCGGTGGTGCTCGGCGCCAGCTCCGGCACCGCGCGCGCGGTGAAGGCGGCGCAGCTCCTGGAGCGCGGCTTCAGCCAGGACAACCTGTCGTGGCTACGTCCCGCGCTCGGCACCGTCGACAATTTGGTACCGGTCGATGCATCGCCGCCGAACCTGCGCGACGACATGTGCGGCGGCCACCGCAAGCGGCCGGCCAGCGACGATGACGACGCGCTGATCGCGACCAATGGCGGCGCGACCGGATCGGCCTCGGCCACCGGCGGTGAGGCCCAGGTGACCTTCTTCGCCGCAGGGCTTCAACCGCCCTTAATGAAGGCCTCCGAGCTGATGGCCACGGCCGCCGCGTCCGCCGAGCCCGTGCTGGTTTATACCGGCCCGACCCGCACCGGCACGGCCCTGATCGCAGCGGTCGCGGCCGACGCTGACCAGCAGGCGACCGCGAAGCCGCGTGGCAAGAAGTCGCGCGTGGCCAAGAAGCCCGACGCGGCCGACAAGCCCAAGGACGCGAGCAAGGACACACGCAAGGACGCCAGCAAGGATACCAAGACAGCGGCGGCGAGGCCGGACGCCAAGCCTGACGCGAAAAGCGACGCCAAGAGTGCGGCCAAACCGGCCGGGACCAAGCATGCCGCGGCCAAGCCCACCGCTGTCAAGCCCACCGCTGCCAAGCCTGATGCCACGGCGAAGCCCGCTGCAAACGCTGAGCAAGCCAAGCCCGCAAAACCCAAGGCCGCGACCAAGCCCGCAGCCAAGCCGGCCAACAATAGTTAACGGCTCATCGAGGCGAGAGCGCGCCCGCCCTTCGCACCTGCGGCAGAGGGTTTGCGACGATTCCAGTAGCCACTTCCCGGCCTTTGCCATAATCCTCGAACGCTTGCCACCTGTTCCGGCAGGCTCGATACTGCCGGCAACGAGGCAAGCCCGAGACACAACGGGCTCAGGCAAGAGAGGGGAGTTTCCATGGAGCGCATCTGGCTCAAGCAATATCCGCCCGGCGTGCCCGCAGACATCGATGCGACCCAATACGCATCGCTGGTCGACCTGCTGGAGGAGAGCTTCGCGAAGTTCGCCGACCGCAAGGCGTTCATCTGCATGGACAAGGCGATCAGCTATCGCGATCTCGACCAGATGTCGCTGGCGCTCGCATCTTATCTGCAAGGCCGCGGCCTCCAGCGCGGCGCCCGCGTCGCGATCATGATGCCGAACGTGCTGCAATATCCGGTCGCGACCGCCGCCGTGCTGCGCGCCGGCTTCGCGGTCGTCAACGTCAACCCGCTCTACACCCCGCGCGAGCTCGAGCACCAGCTCAAGGACTCCGGCGCCGAAGCCGTCATTGTGCTGGAGAACTTCGCCCACACCGTCCAGCAGGTGATCGCCAAGACGGCCGTGAAGCACGTCATCGTCGCCAGCATGGGCGACCTGCTCGGCTTCAAGGGCGTCATCGTCAATCTCGTCGTCCGCCGCGTGAAGAAGATGGTGCCGGCCTGGTCGCTGCCTGGCGCGGTGCCCTTCAATGACGCGCTATCGGCCGGCCGCGGCATGACTTTCAACAAGCCAAAACTATCACCCGGCGACGTCGCCTTCCTGCAATATACCGGCGGTACCACCGGCCTCTCCAAGGGCGCCACGCTGCTCCACCGCAACATTGTCGCCAACGTCCTGCAGAACGACGCCTGGCTCCAGCCAGCGCTGGCACAGCCGCCGCAGATCGACCAGCTCCTGATCGTCTGCGCGCTGCCGCTCTACCACATCTTCGCGCTGACGGCCTGCTATCTGCTCGCGGTGCGCGCCGGCGGCTGCAATCTGTTGATCCCCAATCCGCGCGACATCGCCGGCTTCATCAAGGAATTGGCGAAGTACCAGGTTAACAGCTTCCCGGCCGTCAACACGCTCTACAACGGCTTGATGCATCACCCCGATTTCAAGAAGCTCGACTTCTCCAAGCTGAAGATCTCCAACGGCGGCGGCATGGCGGTACAGCGCCCTGTCGCCGAGCAGTGGAAGGCGGTGACCGGCTGCTTCATCGCCGAAGGCTACGGCCTGTCGGAGACATCGCCGACGCTGACCTGCAACCCGGCGACCACGACCGAGTTCTCCGGCTCGATCGGCATCCCCGTGCCCTCGACCTGGATCTCGATCCGCGACGACGACGGCAACGAGGTTCCGCTGGGCCAGCCCGGCGAGATCTGCGCCAAGGGCCCGCAGGTGATGTCCGGGTACTGGAACAGGCCGGAGGATACCGCCAGCGTGATGACCGCGGACGGCTATTTCCGCACCGGGGACATCGGCGTGATGGACGAGAGAGGTTACACCAAGATCGTTGACCGCAAGAAGGACATGATCCTGGTCTCCGGCTTCAACGTCTATCCGAACGAGATCGAGGAAGTGATCGCGAGCCATCCGGGCGTGCTCGAATGCGCCGTGATCGGCATCCCCGATTCCAAATCGGGCGAGGCAGTCAAGGCTTTCGTGGTGAAGAAGGATCCCAATCTCACGGCCGAGGATGTGATCAAGTTCTGTCACGGGCAGCTCACCGGCTACAAAGTGCCCAAGCACATCGAATTCCGCACCGACCTGCCGAAGACCAACGTCGGCAAGATCTTGCGCCGGCAGCTGCGGGACGAGAAGAAGGCCGAGGCGGCGTAAGGCAGGTCTTGGATTCACGTCTTGGATTCATGATTGACATCGGCGACATTAACCCAGCCGGCATTCTCGCTTTCTGGCGCGAGGCCGGCCGCGACCGCTGGTACGAGCGCGACGATGCGTTCGATGCGGACATCAGGCGCCGCTTTCTCGATCTGTGGCAAAAGGCGGCCGCCGGCGGACTGGCGTCCTGGGAGGACAGCGACGACGGCGCGCTGGCGCTCGTCATCGTGCTCGACCAGTTTCCCCGCAACATGTTCCGCGATAGCGCCTGCGCCTTCGCCAGCGACGCGCTGGCGCGCGACGTCGCCCGCCGCGCCATCGATCGGGGCGCCGATCGAAACGTCGATCCAGCCCTGCTCGAATTCCTCTACATGCCCTTCATGCATTCCGAGCACCTATCCGACCAGCTGCACTGCGTCGCGCTGCTTCAAGGCACGGACAATGAGGAGAGCCTGAAATACGCCCGAGAGCACGCCGACATCATCCGCCGGTTCGGTCGCTTCCCCCACCGCAACCGCCTCCTCGGCCGCGACACCACGCCGGACGAGCAGGCCTTCCTCGATGAGGGTGGTTTTGGCGGCTGATGACATAACGGTGAAGAGACCAGGCTCTTGCCGCGTGCGTTGCCGGCAATATTGTGCAGGCTGGCCGCTCGGTCTACAAAGCGGAACCGATTTCGAGGGAGAATGATGATGGCGATCCAACTTGGCGACAAGCTGCCCGAAGCGAAATTCCGCGTGATGACCGCGGAAGGTCCGCAGGTGAAGACCACCGACGATATCTTCAAGGGCAAGAAGGTGGCGCTGTTCGCGGTGCCCGGCGCCTACACCGGCACCTGCCACAAGATGCATCTACCGAGCATCTTCCTCAACGCCTATGCCATCAAGGACAAGGGCGTCGACAGCATCGCGATCGTCTCCGTCAATGACGCATTCGTCATGAACGCCTGGAAGCGCGACACCGACCAGCGCGACGAGGCGATCTTCCTCGCCGACGGCAATGCCGACTTCACCAAGGCGATAGGCATGGAATTAGATGCCTCCGGCAACGGGCTGGGCATCCGCTCCAAGCGCTACTCGATGCTGGTCGAGGACGGCGTCGTGAAGAAGCTGAACCTCGAGGCGATGCCCGGCAAGGTCGAGGTCTCCGGCGGCGATACGCTGTTGGGGCAGTTGTAAGGTTCGATCCGTCACGACTCTAACGAGGGCGTCATGCCTGGGCTTGTCCCGGGCATCCACGTTCTTCGTCACACGCGGTAAGGCGTGGATGGCCGGGACAAGCCCGGCCATGACGAGCGGCGAGAGCCAGGGCTCGCCCTACTCCCTCACCCGCTGCTGCAACCTCGCCATCGCAATCCCGTCGCGCGCGAGCTGATCGGCGCGTTCGTTCTCGGGATGGCCGGCGTGGCCCTTGACCCAGTGCCAGCGGATTTCGTGCTGTTTCAGCGCAGCATCGAGCCGCTGCCATAACTCGACGTTCTTGACCGGCTTCTTGTCGGCGGTGCGCCAGCCGTTGCGCTTCCAGCCGTGGATCCAGCCGGTGATGCCCTGCCGCACATATTGGCTGTCGGTATAGAGATCGACGATGCAGGGCTTCTTCAGCGCTTCCAGCGCGGAGATCGCCGCCATCAACTCCATCTGGTTGTTGGTGGTGTGGCGCTCGCCGCCCTTGAGCTCCTTCTCCTTGTCGCCGAATTTCAGGATCGCGCCCCAGCCGCCGGGCCCGGGATTTCCCGAGCAGGCGCCGTCGGTAAAGATGCTGACAATGGGAAGTTCGCTCAAGCGACCAGTCCTGACGGCATCAGCCCGTAGTCGCGCACGCTCGAGACACTCTGGTGGAAGCGCAGCTTGCGGACATATTCCAGAGGATCCTTCGGCTTGACCAGCGCACCCGGCGGCACGTTGAGCCAGTCGACCAGCCGCGTCAGCAGGAAGCGGATCGCAGCACCGCGCGCCAGCAGCGGCAGTGCAGTCTCTTCCGCCTCGGACAGCTTTCGCACACGGCCATAGGCATTCAGGAAGGCCCGCGCCTTGGTGACGTTAAAGGAGTGATCCGGCTCGAAACACCAAGCATTCAGGCAGATCGCGACGTCATAGGCCAGCATGTCGTTGCAGGCGAAGGTGAAGTCGATGATCCCCGAGAGCTGGTCACCGAGGAAGAAGACGTTGTCGTTGAAGAGGTCGGCGTGGATGACGCCCTCGGGCAAATTGTTCGGCCAGACGCCGCTCGATAGATGATCGAGCTCGGCGGCGAGGAACGCGCACAGGCCGGGCTGTACCTCGTCGGCCCGGCTTGAGGCCGCATCGAACAGCGGCCGCCAACCGGCGACCGAGAGCGCGTTGGCGCGCTTGATTGAAAAACTGGCGCCGGCCAGATGCATTTTCGCCAGCGCCTGTCCGACGCCGGCGCAATGGGTGGCGTTCGGCTTCCGCGGCCAGACGCCTTCGAGAAAGGTGATGATCGCGGCCGGCCGTCCCGACAGCTCGCGCAGCGCCTCGCCGTCCTTGGCCTTGACCGGAAGCGGGCAGCTGATGCCGTGCTCGGCGAGATGCGTCATCAGCGCCAGGAAGTACGGCAGATCGTTCTTGGCCACGCGCTTCTCATAGAGCGTGAGGATGTACGAGCCCTTGGTGGTGTGCAGCAGGAAGTTTGAATTCTCGACACCCTCGGCGATGCCCTTGTAGGAGAGCAATTCGCCGAGATCGTATGGCTTAAGGAAATCCGCTAGCTCGTCGGCGGCGACGTCGGTGTAGACCGCCATAAAAGTCTACTCGGCGGCGGCTTCGGGGCGCACCGAACGCGGCAGCGGGAAGAACTCGTTCTCTTCCGCGGCCGAGACCGTCTCCACATGCAGTGTGAAGCGCTCGGCAAAGGCGTCCATGATCTCCTCGACGATCACTTCCGGCGCCGAGGCGCCCGCGGTGATGCCGAGGCTGGTGATGTTCTCGAACCGCTTCCAATCGAGGTCGGCGGCGCGCTGCGCCAGCACCGCGATCGGGCAGCCCTCGCGCTCGGCAACCTCGCGCAGGCGCTGCGAGTTCGAGGAGTTCGGCGCACCGACCACGATCAGCGCGTCGACCACCGGCGCCACTTTCTTCACCGCGAGCTGGCGGTTGGTGGTGGCGTAGCAGATGTCTTCCTTGTGCGGACCGTTGATGTTCGGGAAGCGCTCCTTGAGCAGCGCCACGATCTCCGCGGTATCATCGATCGACAGCGTGGTCTGGGTCACAAAGGCAATGTTGTTCGGATCCTTCGGCGTGATGGTCTTGGCGTCCTCGGCGGTCTCGATCAGGGTGACGGCGCCGACCGGGAGTTGGCCGAGCGTGCCGACCACCTCGGGGTGATGGGAATGGCCGATCAGGAAGATCTCGCGGCCGCGCTTGAAGTGAATCGCTGCCTCGCGGTGCACCTTGGTCACCAGCGGGCAGGTCGCATCCAGCGAGAACAAATTGCGGGACTGGGCGTCGGCCGGAACCGATTTCGGCACGCCATGGGCCGAGAATACAACCGGCGCGGTGGTGTTTTCCGGGATTTCGGCGAGCTCCTCGACGAAGATGGCGCCCTTCTTCTTCAACCCATCGACGACATACTTGTTGTGCACAATCTCATGGCGAACATAGACGGGAGCGCCGTACTTATCGAGCGCCCGTTCCACGGTGTCGATCGCCCGGACCACCCCGGCGCAGAAGCCACGGGGAGAACAAAGCACGATCTTGAGGTCTGGTTTGGCTGACATTGGGCGATCTCGGGACCGAATCACCTCGCCAAATGGGCGGGAAGCGGTCGATGGATGAATAGGGCTTAGGTGCGGGCTTACAGGGAATTGGGCCCCCTTTCGGGCGCTGTCAAGGCACTATCTATAGCAGAACCATTGCGTGGCCACCCCCTACGGGCTTATATAGCGCGAATTCCCAGTCATCGCTGATGACCACCGGTTTCGCCTCCAAAGGGGTGGGCGAAGCACAAAGGAGATTTGCCATGAGCAACGCACCTCTGATGCCCAAGGCGACCGCCGTCTGGCTGCTCGACAACACCGCGCTGACCTTCGACCAGGTCGCCGATTTCACCAAGATGCATCCGCTCGAGATCCGGGCGATCGCCGACGGCGACGCCGCCCAGGGCATCAAGGGCATGGACCCCATTTCCAACGGCCAGCTGACCCGCGAGGAGATCGAGAAGGCCGAGAGGAATCCGGACGCCCGGCTCCGCCTTCAGGAGAGCAAGGTGGTGCTGCCGCCCCAGCCCAAGCGCAAGGGCCCGCGTTACACCCCGGTCTCGCGTCGCCACGAGCGCCCGAGCGCCATCCTGTGGCTGCTGCGCAACCATCCCGAACTCAAGGACGCCCAGATCATGCGCCTGGTCGGCACGACCAAGAGCACGATCGCGAGCGTCCGTGACCGCACCCACTGGAATACGTCGTCGCTGACGCCCATCGATCCGGTGACCCTTGGCCTCTGCTCGCAGATTGAGCTCGATTTCGAAGTGGCGCGCGCGGCCAAGGAAAAGCCGATCGACGCAGCCTATGGCGGCGCGACGCTGCTGCCGGCGTCCGAGACCACCAAGAAGGACGAGTTCGAGTCGGCCGAGAAGTCGAGCGACGACCTCAATGTCGACGCCGTGTTCGCCAAGCTGAAAACCCTTGGCGGCAAGAAGCAGGAGCAGGAGGAAGAGTAGTCCTCCGCTCTCCATTGGCTATCGAATACAATTTGAACGCGGCGGGGTAACTCGCCGCGTTTTTGTTTGGGCTTGTGTTGAACAGCGCGCCCATAGGCCTCACGGAAGATTCAGCCCAGCTCGATCGTGTCGTTGACCTCGTAGACGAGTCCGACGCTGTCGATCGTCAGCACAATCTTCGCGTTGAGCTTCTCATGGTCCTTGATCCGACCTGCCGCGATCGCATCGCGCACGGCCTTTTCGATCTCGCGCTGCGAGGTGACGCCGACTCGCTTCAGGAATTTGCGCAGGCTGGCGTTGAACTGGTCCTCGTTCATGATGGCCTCCGTAGACCGGGCGGCTTACGGCCGCTCCGGATGGTTTAGCATGTATTCGCCGAGATCGCGCTGGCGGCGGTCAGATCGGGCGGTGGCGGCGCTGCGTTGGACGTCACGATCCTTGCGGCAGGCCACGTATTCCGGCGAGCCGGACGCATAGCCGCGGCTCTGGCACACCGCATCGTCATCGTCACCGCCCATCGCCACCGGCGTCTGGTAGCGCGCGGAGCAGGCGGAGAGAGCGACAGCGAGCAGTACGGCTGTGAGCAGGCGCGGCGCGACGGCGAGTGGCATGCGAGGTTTCCTATTGGCCGGTCCTGTTTAGCGCGGAATGCGGAGATTGTAAGTCTATAGGCGCAGTCCCTGCTCGTCGTCATTCCCCGCGAAAGCGGGGAATCCAGTACGCCGCGGCGGTCATTGGTTCACACAATTCCGGCCGCGGAGTACTGTATCGCCCGCCTGCGCGGGCAATGACAGCGGAGTTCGACTCACACCCTGCCCTTCAGCGCCTCGCCGATCTCGTCCAGCACTTTGGGGTCCTCGATCGTCGCCGGCATGGTCCAAGGTTCGCCGTCTGCAATCTTCTTAATGGTGCCGCGCAAGATCTTTCCGGAGCGCGTCTTGGGCAGGCGGCCGACGGTGATGGCGAGCTTGAAGGCGGCGACGGGGCCGAGCTTGTCGCGTACAAGTGCGACAATCTCCTTCTCGATCTCGCCAGGCGCGCGCTTGACGCCGGCCTTGAGCACCAGGAAGCCGCAGGGCACCTCGCCCTTGATCGCGTCCTTGACGCCGAGCACGGCGCATTCGGCGACATCCGAATGCGAGGCCAGAATTTCCTCCATGCCGCCGGTGGACAGGCGATGGCCGGCGACATTGATGATGTCGTCGGTGCGGCCCATCACGAAGACATAGCCGTCCTCGTCCTTGTAGCCGGCGTCCGACGTCTTGTAGTAGCCGGGGAATTCGGTGAGGTAGGCTTCCCTAAAGCGCGCATCCTGATTCCACAGCGTCGGCAGGCAGCCGGGCGGCATCGGCAGCTTGATGACGATCGAGCCCATGGTGTTGGGAGCAACGGGCTTTGCCGCCTCATCGACCACATCGACCTGATAGCCCGGCATCGGCACCGTCGGCGAGCCGTGCTTCACCGGCAGCATGCCGAGGCCGACCGGATTGCCGGCGATGCACCAGCCGGTTTCGGTCTGCCACCAATGGTCGATCACCGGCACCCTCAACTGCGCTTCCGCCCATTCCACCGTCGGCGGATCGGCGCGCTCACCGGCGAGGAACAGCGTGCGGAATCTGGAGAGGTCGTATTGCCGGATGAACTTGCCTTCCGGATCGTCCTTGCGAATGGCGCGGAACGCGGTCGGCGCGGTAAAGAAGGCGACTGCCTTGTGCTCCGAAATCACGCGCCAGAACGCACCGGCATCAGGCGTGCCGACCGGCTTGCCCTCGTACATGACCGTGGTCGCGCCATGCAGCAGCGGGCCGTAGACGATGTAGCTGTGGCCGACCACCCAGCCGATATCGGAGCCGCACCACCAGACCTCGCCGGGCTTGACGCCGTAGAGGTTGAACATCGACCATTTCACCGCGACGAGATGGCCGCCATTGTCGCGCACGACGCCCTTGGGAATGCCGGTCGTGCCCGAGGTGTAGAGGATGTAGAGCGGATCGGTGGCGGCGACCGGCACGCAAGGTGCTTTCTTGCCGTCGTTCATCGCCTTGCGGCGCAGGCTCGCCCAATCGTAATCGCGCCCCGGCGTCAGGTCGCAGATGTGCTGCGGACGTTGCAGCACGATGCAGGCTTTCGGCTTGCTGCCCGCGAGCCTGATAGCCTCGTCGAGCAGCGGCTTGTACTGCACGATGCGGCCGGGCTCGATGCCGCAACTCGCCGACAGGATCAGTTTTGGCTGCGCATCGTCGATGCGGGTTGCGAGCTCCTTCGCCGCAAAGCCGCCGAACACCACCGAGTGCACTGCACCGATCCGGGCGCAAGCGAGCATCGCGACCACCGCCTCCGGCACCATCGGCATATACAGGATAACGCGGTCGCCTTTGGCGACGCCGAAATCCTGCATGATTGCGGCGAGCGCCTGCACCTCGTCCAGGAGCTCGGCATAGGTGAATTTTGTGACCGAGTTGGTGAGCGGCGAATCATGGATCAGTGCGACCTGGTCGGCGCGGCCGCGTTCGACGTGTCGATCCAGCGCGTTGTAGCAGGTGTTGACGACGCCGCCGCTGAACCAGCGGCCGTAGGTACCCTGGGCGGCGTCGAAGATCTTTTTCGGCGGCTCGATCCAGTCGATCTCCTTTGCCGCCTCGGCCCAAAACCCCTCGGGATCGGCCAGCGAGCGCGCGTGGATCTCGTGATAGCGGCCCTTTCCTTCCACGGTTCCCTGGACATTCATGCCTGCGCTCCCGTTCCCTTTATCCGCCTTGCCTTGACCTGACGGCAGGACATCCGTCCCGCCAGGACCAGGATCAATCGCCGGCTTTTGTTTAGGGGGTATTCTCCCGGGAACGGGCCCCGGTTCAAGCTGAAAAGGATGGTGCACCGTCTCCTTGTCCCCGTTCGTACGGGGCCGCGACGAGCTTCGCTCGCGCGGAGAGGGTTGGGGTGAGGGGCTGTTTCCGCAATTTCGGCACAACTTGAGTTCGCGGCGGCTCCCCCTCACCCGGATCGCATCTGCGATGCGCTCCGGCCTCTCCCGGCAGGCGGACCTGGAAGACAGCGCTTATGGCTATCGGCCAGGGCATCGCATCTGGGTGCACGATGCGGCGACATCGGCGGTGAGCTCCCTCTCCCGCTTGCGGCAGGGCTGTCCCGGGAAAATCACACATAGATGAGCTCCAGCTGGTCGAGAGAGAACCTGGGCTTTGGCTTGCTGGGATTGACTGGCGGAGGCTTGTCG